>NZ_JBSGXU010000092.1:0-31068 GCF_053610205.1 Streptomyces sp. NPDC054932
GCATCCGCAGAACGCCCGTACCTCGCTTGACCAGTTCACCCGCGATGATCAGACGCTGGATCTCGGAGGTGCCCTCCCAGATCCGGTCGACGCGCAGTTCGCGGTAGAGGCGCTCGACCGGGTAGGAGCGGTCGTAGCCGCGGCCGCCGAAGATCTGCAGGCACCGGTCGACGACACGGCCCGACGCCTCGCTCGCCGCCAGCTTGGCGATGGCCGCCTTCGCGTGCAGCGTCTTGCGGTCGAGCACGCCCTCGTCGACCTCCCAGGCGACCTGGTGGGTGTAGGCCCGGTTGACGGCGATGTCGACGGCGCAGTCGGCGAGCATGCCCTGGATCAGCTGGAAGTCGGCGATGGGCGAGCCGAACTGGCGGCGCTCCACCGCCCAGTCCCGCGCCAGTTCCAGGGCCCGCTCCGCCGCCCCGATCGTCCGGGCGGCGATCATCAGCCGCTCCTCGGTGAACCAGGAACGCGTGATGTCGTACCCCTGGCCGACCTCGCCGAGCACCGCGTCGTCGGGGACGAACACCTCGGTGAAGGTGAACTCGGGGTGCTCGTAGACGAAGGTGTGCATCCAGCGCGGCACCCGGGTCATCTCGATGCCCGACGTGTCCTTGTCGACGAGGAACAGGGTCGGCGCGCGCTCCTCCCCGGCGGCCGCCAGCACGATCATGAAGTCGGCGTGGTCGCCGACGGTGACGAACCACTTCTCGCCGTTCAGCACCCAGCCGCCGTCGGTCCGCGTCGCCGTGGTCCGCAGGTTCTGTGGGTCGGAACCGGCCTCCGGCTCGGTCACCGCGTAGCAGTCCCGGCGCCGCCCCCGGATCACGGGGACGAGGTAGCGCTCGCGCTGCTCCGGCGTGCAGAAGGACAGGGCGTTGGCCGGACGCCACACCATGTCCCACAGCGCTCCCGTGAGCCGGCCGAGCTCCGCCTGCACGGTGACCTGCTCCAGGATGGTCAGGCCGGCGCCGCCCCACTCCTTCGGCATGTTGACGGCCTGGAGCCCGCTGTCCAGGACCGCGTCGCGGATCTCGGTGTGGGCCTGCGGGGGCAGCCCGTTGTTCTCCTCGCAGTCGAGCTCGTACTTCATGATGACGTCGGTGAGTGCGCGCGCCGCACTCCGGAGCTCTTCCTGACGGGCGGTGAGGCGGAAGTCCATGTCTGTCTGTCCTCTGGGTCGTGGTGGGGAGCGGTCGTCAGGAGACGGGAGGGGCGAGGGGAGTGGCGGCGGGGAGGGCGAGGGCCCGTGTGCCGCGCTTGATCAGCTCGTTGGCGATGATCAGGCGCTGGATCTCGGAGGTGCCCTCCCAGATGCGGTCGACGCGCAGTTCGCGGTACATGCGCTCGACCGGGTACGTACGGTCGTAGCCGCGGCCGCCGAAGATCTGCACGCACCGGTCGATGACCCGCCCCGCGGCCTCGCTCGCCGCGAGCTTCGCCGTCGACGCCTTCGCGTGCAGCGTCTTGCGGTCGGTCTCAGGCCGGTCGGCCTCCCAGGCGACCTGGTGGGTGTAGGCGCGGTTGACGGCGATGTCGACGGCGCAGTCGGCGAGCATGCCCTGGATCAGCTGGAAGTCGGCGATGCGGGAGCCGAACTGGCGGCGCTCCAGCGCCCAGTCCCGGGCGAGTTCCAGGGCCCGCTCGGCGGCGCCGACGGTCCGGGCGGCGATCATCAGCCGCTCGTCGGTGAACCACTCCTTGGTCAGCTCGTAGCCGTTGCCGACACCGCCGAGCACGTCCTCGTCGGGCACGAAGACATCGGTGAAGGTGAACTCTGGATGCCCGTTGACCGCGGAGTGCATGAACCGCGGGACCCGCGTCATCTCGACCCCGGGCGCCTGCTTGTCCACGAAGAACAGCGTCGCCGCCCGCTCGGGTCCCGCGTCCGCCTGCACCAGCAGGAAGTCCGCGATGTCACCGCAGGTCACGAACCACTTCTCGCCGTTCAGCAGCCAGCCGCCGTCGGTCCGGGCGGCGGTGCTCGTGCCCGAGCCCGGATCGGAGCCCGCACCCGGCTCGGTCACCGCGAACGCGTCGAAGCGCTCGCCCCGGATGACCGGCAGCAGGTACTTCTCCCGCTGCGCCCCGGTCCCGTACGCCAGGACGTTCGCGGGCCGCCACGGGATGTCCCAGAGGCAGTTGGTGACCTTGCCGAACTCCTCCTCGACGATGACCTGGTCCAGCAGGGACAGACCGGCCCCGCCCCATTCGGCGGGCATGTTGATCGCGTAGACGCCGGCGTCCATGGCGGCGCGGGTCAGTTCGCGGACCGTGTCGACGGGCAGCGGTCCGCCCGCCTCCTCGGACCGGTCCTCGTACTGCATCAGGAGCCGCGCGTAGGCGGCGGCCCGGGCCTTGAGGTCGGCCTGTTCGGGTGTGTAGCGGAAGTCCATGTGTCCTCCAGAGCACAGGTGGTGGGGTGGAGCGGTCAGCCCAGGACGGCCCGTGCGTCCAGGGCGAGGGCGCCGTCCGGGCGCACCAGCAGGGGGTTGACCTCCAGCTCGGCGATCTCCGGGTGCGCCGCGGCGACGGTGGTGATGCGCTCGATGACTGCGGCCGCCGCGGCCACGTCCAGGGCCGGCCGACCGCGTACGCCGTCCAGCAGGGCCGCGGTGCGCAGACCGCGCAGCAGGGCCTCGGCCCGCCGGGCCGGTACGGGCGCCGGCGCGAAGGCGACGTCGCGGAGCGTCTCGGTCAGGACACCGCCGAGCCCGACGAGGGCGACCGGCCCGAACCGGGGATCCCGGTTCACCCCCACGATCAGCTCGATGCCGTCCGTGAGGTCGGCCATCGCCTCGACCGAGTAGGCGGGAGCACCGAGCCGGGCGTGCATCTCCCGGTACGCGGCGAGGAGCGCGTCCCGGTCGGCCAGGCGCAGCGCCACACCGCCCGCGTCCGACTTGTGCAGGACGTGCAGGGCCTTGAGGACGTACGGACCGTCGAACTCCGCGGCCGCGGCCAGCAGTCCGGCCTCGTCCGTGATCTCGCGGGCCGCCGGGAACGGTACGCCGGCGGCGCTGAGCAGCGCCCGCACCCCGTGGTATCCCGGGTCCTCCAGCGGCGCGGCGGCGGGCGGCAGCGGGGGCACACCGGGGATGTCCGCAGCCGCCCGGCCGGTCATGGCCGCCAGCGCGCGGGCGGCGTCCTCGGTGGCGGCGAACACCGGCACCCCGGCCTCGGCCAGCACCCGGCAGCTCGGCGACTGCGGATACATCGACTGGACGACCAGGGGCTTCGGCGTGGCGGCGAGGTGCGCGACGATCTCCTTGGCGGCGGCGGCCTCGCCGTCGGCGAGTACGGAACCGCCCGACGGGCCGCCGCCCAGACCGCCCTCGGAGGCGGCGTAACCGCCGAAGTACCCGGTCATCAGGACGGCGTCGACCTCGTCCGCGGCCAGGAGTTCCCGGGCCGTGTCCGCGTACGAGAGCGGGCGCTGTTCACCCATCCCCGCCAGGTCGACGGGGTTGGCGACCGAGGACTGCTCCCACAGCACGGCCCGCAGCCGGTCCTGCGTCGGCCCGCCGAGTTCCGGTACGCCGAGCCCGGCGTCCTCGGCCGCGTCGGCGGCGATCGCGCCGTGGCCGCCGCCGTCCGTGAGGACCGCGGTACGCCGGCCACGCGTACGCGTGCGCGGCCCGGCTGCCAGTGCGGCCAGGACGACGGTCATCTCCCGCGGCGTGCGGACGAGTTCGACCCCGGCGTCGCGGCAGGCGGCGGCCACCACGTCGGCCGAGGTGGTGAGCGCCCCGGTGTGCGACCGGGCGCTGCGGGCCGAGGCGGTGCCCCGGCCGGCGGTGAGCAGCACCACCGGCTTGCCGGCCGCGGCGGCGGCCGCCGCGAAGGCCCGGCCGTCGCCGAAGTCCTCGGCGTACACGGCGATGGCCGAGGTGGCCCCGTGGCGGGCGCAGTCCTCGACGAGGTCGACGAGGGTGACGTCGGCCTGGTTGCCGAGGGAGACGAAGCGGGAGAACCCGAGGCCGTGCGGCTCGCCGCGGAGCTGGAGCTCGAGGGCGAGGTTGCCGCTCTGGCTGAGCAGGGCGACACCGCCGGGGGCGAAGCGGTCCGAGGCGAGGTACAGCTCGGTGGTGTTGTCGGCGATGCCGAGGCAGTTGGGTCCGACGAGGACGGCTCCGGCGGCCCGTACGCGGGCGGCGATCGCCCGCTGCCGCTCCGCTCCGGCGGGGCCGGCCTCGGCGAAGCCCGCGGTGATGGCGACGATGGCCTTCGCCCCGCAGGCCAGGGCCTCGTCGACGGCGGCCTCGAAGCCGGCGCCGGGTACGGAGATCACCACCAGGTCGACGGGCTCGCCGAGGGCGGAGAGCGAGGTGGCCGCCGTCCGGCCGAGGACGGAGCCGCCGCGGCGGTTGACCAGGTGCACGGGCCGCCGGTCGGGGGCGCGCAGGGCCTGGGAGGCCACCGCGTGGCCGTACTTGGCCGGATCGTCGCTGGCGCCGACGACGGCGACCGAGCGGGGGTCGAAGAGGGCGGTCAGATCGCGGCCCATGTCATCCCTCCACGCGGAGGGCGGAGTTGGGGCAGCTGTCGGCGCAGGCGCGGGCGGCGTTCTCGGCACCGGCCGGGACGACGACGGAGATCAGCTGGGCGTAGCCCCATTCGTCGAGTTCGACCAGGTCGGGTGCGGGTTCCTGGCACAGGCCGTAGCCCTGGCAGCGGGTGGAGTCCAGCAGGAGTTTCACGGCGTTCCTTTCAGCACGGGCAGCGGGATGGTGGTGGGGGAGGGGACCGGCACGGGCAGCCGGGTCCGGGCGAAGGATCCGGCGACCTCCGGCACGGCCACCGTGAGGCGGCGGTGGCCGTCCGCGGGCGCGGTGTCCGCGCACACCGGGCACGGCGCGGTGAGATGGGAGCGGACGAGATCGGGGAAGGAGCGGAGCAGGCTGCCCGCGATGCCCGCGGCGGCGTCGAGCAGCCCGCAGGCACCGCGCCCGCGCAGGCCCCGGGACCAGCGGTGCAGGTCGTCCGTGGTGTCCGGGCCGGCGGTCCCGGCCGTGAGGCCGTACAGGGCCTTGCCGACGGCCCCGGTACCGGAGACGCAGACGCCGCACTGCCGTGCGCTCTCGGCCGCGAGGTGGGCGGCCGCGTCGGCGGCGGTGGCCACCGGGCAGCTGCCGCGGGCGAGGAAGCGGATCGCTCCGCAGCCCAGGGCGGTGCCCGCGGTGGTGAGAGCCTCCGGTTCGAGGGGGAGGTCCAGGGCGCGGGCGTCGACGAGTCCGCCGAACAGCCCGCCCATCAGGGCGCCGGTCGCCTCGCCGTTGCCGTACCGGGCCGCCAGGGTGCGCAGCGGGATCCCGTACGTGACCTCGGTGAGCACCGGCGCGGCCGGGCCGCCGGACAGTGTCACCAGGGTGCTGCGGGCGATGGCGCGCCGCAGGTCGGGCCGGGCGGCGGTGAGTGCGATCCGGGCGAGCGTCTCGACGTTGGAGACCAGGGTCGGCGCACCGCCCACCCCCCGCTCGAACGGGCGGGGCGGCTTGGCGGCGGGCAGCGCCGGTCCGCCGTCGATCCGCCGGACCACCGCCGTTTCCTCACCGGCGACGTAGGTGTGGTCGGTCTCGACGACCTCGACGGGCAGGGGCGGCGGGTGCTCGACCAGGGCCCGGCGCACGCTCTCGGCCGCGGCCGGGTCCGAGAGGTACACGAAGCCGCGTACGGCGCCGGTGACCGCGGCGGCGCGGGCGAGGCCGTCGAGGACCAGGTGCGGCCGGGCCCGGAGCAGCCAGCGGTCCTTGACCGAGCCGGGTTCCCCCTCCTCGCCGTTCGCCACGACGACGGGGGAGCCGCCGCCGTCGCGTACGGAGCGCAGTTTGACGGCGGCCGGGAATCCGGCCCCGCCGCGGCCGCGCAGTCCGGAGGCGGTGAGGTCGGCGAGCAGTTCCTCAGGGCCGGTGGCGGCGTCGTAGCCGCCCGTGGCGCGGTAGGCGTCGGCGCTCTCGGCGGAGTGGGGCGCCGCTCCGAGTGCGGTGCCCGGCGGCTGCGCCGTCGGGAGTCGGATGGTGGTCATCGGCCGGCTCCTGTCCTGGTGTGGTCGCGCAGGGTCCGTACGGCGCGTTCCAGCGCGGTACGGTCCTGCGCGGTGCGGCCGTATCCCGGTCCCGGGAGGCCGATGAGCATGCGGTGGTGGTCGAGGACGACCTCGCCCGCGAGCAGGGCGGTGGCGGGGTCGCCGGAGCGGGATCCGGCGGCCACGCCGGTCACCAGCTCGGTGACCTCGGCGAGGTAGCGGAGCCAGCTGTGGCGGCTGCCGCGCAGGATCAGGCGCTCCACGCGGCGCCGCTCCACGGCGGCCAGGTCCTGCGGTGGCCCGGCGGGCGCACTGCGTGACGAGGCGCGCAGTGCGGCGACCGCCGCGGGGAGTTCTCGTTCCGGTTCGGGGGTGAGCCCGAGCCAGTCCAGACGCCGACGACCGCTCATGCGTGCCTCCGGGAGATCGAGGAGATCGAGGAGATCGGGAGATCCGGGGGTGCGGGGCCCGGGAGGGGCCGGGCGGGCCGCACGGCCGGGTCCGCCCCGGTGAACAGGGCGAACGGGGAAAGGGGGCCGGTGCGGCGACAGGAAAGCACGTTTGCTGACCGATCGGTCAGGCAAGAATTACGCTAGCTGACCGATCGGTCAGTGAACAAGTCTTGACCCGGTGGAAATGAGCCAGCAATGTGGCTGTCCAATCGGTCAGCACGGTTCCGGCTTCCCGCCCCGACCGGCTGTCCGCCGCTGGGTCGCGCTGCCTCGACCTGCCCTGCCTCGACCTGCCCTGCCTCGCCCCGCCTCGCCATCGAACGCCGACACCGATCGCCGAACGCCGGCACGGAGGAGTCACCGATGCACTCAAGAGCTCCCGAATCACCGACGGGCCGCACCGGCCGGTCCGAGCGCACCGCCCGGCCCGCCCCGACCGACCGGACCGGCCCACCGGGCCACGCCGAGGCCCCTGCCGGGCCCGTCGCCCGAGAGGCCGCCGCCCCCGGCACCCCCGAACGCGCCGCCCCCGACATCCCCGGGCCCGCCCTCCCGGCGCGCTACTACACCGACCCCGGGACCGCCGCCGCGGAGACCCGGCACGTCTTCGCCAGGTCGTGGCAGCTCGTCTGCCACGAGTCCGACGTGCCGAACCCGGGCGCACGGCTCGCCGCCACGGTCGCCGACCGGGAGGTGCTGGTCGTCCGCACCGAGGACGGCGGCCTCGCCGCCCACCTCAACGTCTGCCGTCACCGCGGAACACGCCTGGTCACCGCCCCTGAACCGGCCGGCAAGGCGATCCGCTGCCCGTACCACGGCTGGACGTACCGCCTCGACGGCAGCCTGGTCGGTGCCCCGGAGGCACGCCAGATCCCCTGCCTCGACAAGCCGAAGCTCGGCCTGTTCCCGGCCCGCGTCGAGTCCTTCCTCGGCTTCGTCTTCGTCAACCTCGACCCCGACGCCGTACCGCTGGCGAAGAGCTGCGCGGGCCTCGCGGAGGCGGTCGGCCACTACGCCGGAGCCGACCTCGTGCCGGTGGGCCGCGCCCGCATCCACGACCTGGTCGGCGCCGAGGTGCAGCAGGCCAACTGGAAGGTGGCGGTCGACAACTACCTGGAGGGCTACCACGTCCCGGTCGCCCACCCCGGCCTGATGCGCCTGCTCGACTACCAGGGCTACACCTGCGAGATCGACGAGTCCTACGCGCTCTTCGCCTCACCGCTGCGCGACAAGCCGTCCTCGAACTGGGCCGAACGCCTCTACCAGCGCATCGCCGCACCCATGCCGGGCCTCGCCGAGGCCGACCGCCGGATCTGGCGGTACGCAGTCATCTACCCGAACACCCTCATCGACTTCTACCCCGACCACGTGCTTGCCTGGACGGCGATCCCCACGGCGGTGGACCGCGTGGCCGTGCCCGGAGCGTTCTACACCCGCCGCGGTACCGGCCTGCGCACCCGCCTCGCCCGCCGTCTGAACATCCACATCGGCTGGATCACCAACGACGAGGACGCGGAGCTGGTCGCCCGCGTACAGAAGGGGCTCTCCACCCCCGGTTTCGAGCCCGGACCGCTGTCCCGCCGCGAGTCGGCGGTCGGCTGGTTCGCCGGCCGCATCCGGGCGGATCTCGACGGCCGCGAACCGTAAGCCGCACGGCCCCGCCCCGCACTGCTCCGCACCGCCCCGGCTGCCGCACCGCCCCGCACGCACCCAGCCGTACGACCGCACCGCACCGCCGCACGACCGCACGTGCGCCGACGCCGCGGCCCCCGCACGACCGAGCCCCCCCGCACCGCTCGTTCCCGCCGTCCCCCTGCGGCCCTACGGAGAGGACCCCATGTCCCCCGAGGCACTCCCCCCGACCAGACGCTCGTTCCTCCGCGCCGGCACCGCCGCCGCCCTCGCCCTCACCGCCGCCGGCTGCGGCTTCGCCACCACGGACGACCCGGCAGGCCAGGCGGCCGCGGAAGCACCCATCGACGTCAAGGTCGACGGCGACCTCGTCTACTTCAACTGGGCGGACTTCGTCGACCCCACCGTCTTCGAAGGCTTCCAGAAGGAGTACGGCGTCGAGGTCGTCCAGTCGAACTACGACTCCATGGAGGGCATGGCCGCCAAGCTCAACGCCGGCAACCGCTACGACATCATCTTCCCCACCGCGAAATGGGCGGAGCGCCTCGCCACCGGCGGCCGGCTGCGCACGATCGACCACTCCCGGCTGCGCAACGCGGAGGCCGTGTTCGGCGGATACGGCTACTTCGCCGACCCCTGGTACGACCCCCGCTCCGCGCACACCGTCCCCTTCACCATGTACAAGACCGGCATCGGCTGGCGCCGGGACCGTCTCGGTGACCTGAGCGGTTCCTGGAATGACCTGTGGAACGACGAGGCCAAGGGCAAGGTCTTCGTCCTCGACGACCGCGACGAGGTGCTCGGCCTGGGCGCGCTCAAGCTCGGCCTCGGCCTCACCACCGGCGACCACGGTGACCTCGCCCGCGTCACCGAGACCCTGCGCTCGCTCCGCCCCCGCCTGCGCGGCTTCTCCAGCGACAGCTACAACAACCTCCTCAACGGCAACGCCGACATGACCCAGGCGTGGAGCGGCGACATGGCCGCCATGCTCGCCCAGGCCGAGGACCCGGCCGTCTTCGGCTTCGAGGTCGCCCGCGAGGGCGCCCCCGTCAACTCCGACTGCTACGCCATCCCCGCCAACGCCCAGCACCCCGGCACCGCGATGCTCTTCATCGACTACATGCTCCGCCCGGAGAACGTGAAGAAGAACATCGAGTACATCGGCTATCCGATGCCGGTCCGCGGCACCGAGGACACGTACGCGGCGCTCGTCGAGCCGTTCCCGCAGTGCGTGGTGAGCGCCGACGACCTCAAGGCCGACCTCTTCTTCCGCAACGGCGACGCACGGGCCGAACGGGCCCGCGACGCCGCCTGGACCGACGTGAAGGCCGGCTGAGATGGCGCGCAGCAACCGAACCGGCACCCCGGTCCGTCCGTCCCAGGACCCGGCCGCACCGCAGGCGCAGCCGCAGGGGAAGGCGGCGGGGCGGGCACAGGAGCGGGACCGGGCGCGGACCCGGGACCGGGTCGCGGCACGGACCCGGGCCCGGACGCAGCCGCGGCTGTGGACCTGGCTCCTGCTCCCCGGCACCCTCTGGATGACCGGCTTCCTCGTCGCCTCCCTCCTCCTCGTGGCCACCCTCGCGCTCGGTACCACCGACCCGCTGGGCAACCCGCGCTTCGGCCTCAACCTCGCCAACCTCACCGCACTGGCCGACCCCGCCTACAGCACCGTCCTGCTGCGCTCCCTCGGCTACGCGCTGATCACCTGCATCATCTGCCTGGCCGTGGCCTATCCGGTCGCCTACGCCATCGCGCTGCGCGGCGGCCGCTTCAAGAACCTGCTCATCGCCGCGATCGTCGTCCCGTTCTTCGCCAACTACCTGGTGCGGATGTACGGCTGGTCCGTCGTCCTCTCCGACGACGGGCCGCTGCTGAGGGCCCTGCGCGCGGCAGGTCTCGCCGACGACGGCACCAAGATCCTCCAGACCGGCGTCGGGGTCATCGCCGGACTCGTCTACGGCTTCATCGTCTTCATGATCATCCCGCTGTACGCGGCGATGGAACGCATGGACACCTCGCTCATCGAGGCCGGCCGGGACCTCTACGGCGGCCCCCTGCGCACGTTCTTCTTCGTCACCGTCCCCGCCACCCGGCAGGGAGCGGCCGCCGGCTGCGTCCTCGTCTTCCTGCCCGCCATGGGCGACTTCGTCAGCGCCCAGCTCATGGGAGGACCCGACCAGATCATGATCGGCAACCTGATCCAGGACAAATTCTTCCAGGGCCAGAACTGGCCGCTCGGCTCGGCCCTCACCATGCTGCTGATGGCGGTCCTGTTCCTCGGGATGCTCGGCTACCTGCGCCGCACCCGCAAGGACGAGGCGGAGGCGGCCCGATGAGCAACCGGCAGCGCCCCCGGCGCGGAGCCGAGCGACGGCCCCGTTTCGCCATCGCGGTCACCGCCCTCTTCTTCGCGCTCCTCTACCTCCCCGTCGGTGTCGTCGTCCTGTTCTCCTTCAACTCCCAGAAGTCCCTCACCGTCCTCGACGGCGTCAGCCTCCGCTGGTACACGGCGCTGCTGCAGGACGACACCCTCCTCGACTCGCTCGGCATGAGCCTGCGGGTGTCCCTGGTCGCCATGGCCGGCTCGCTCGTCCTCGGCGTGGCCCTGGCACTGGGCCTCGTACGCAGCCGCAGCCGCCTCGGCTCCTTCGCCGGCCTGATCATGCTCGTCCCGCTGATCACCCCGGAGATCGTCACCGGCGTCGCGGCGATGCTGCTCTTCAAGGGGCTCGGCATCACCCTCTCCACCACCACCGTGATGCTCGCCGAGATCACCTTCTCCATCTCCTACGTGACGGTGATCCTCCGCTCCCGCATCGCCGCCCTCAACCCGGAGGTGGAGGAGGCCGCCATGGACCTCGGCGCGACCCGCAGGCAGGCCCTGCGCCTGGTGACCCTGCCCGCGCTCCTCCCCAGCATCCTCGCGTCCGCGGTGCTGATCTTCGCCCTCGTCTTCGACGACTTCGTCCTCGCCTACTTCACCACCGGCGTCGACCCGCAACCGCTGTCCGTGCGCATCTACTCGGCGATCCGGTTCGGCGTGCAGCCCACCATCAACGCCGTCGGCACCCTGATGCTGGCCGGATCCATCGGCCTCATCGTCCTCGCGCTCGCCATCCCCCGCCTGTTCGGGCGCAGGGGCGGCCTCGACCTGCTCTCCGGGAAGTGACACCCATGCCCGCCACACCCGCGACCCCCGTGCCCCCGACCCCCATGACCCCGACGCCCGTCCACCCGACCCCTGCCGTCCGGCTCGACCGGGTCAGCAAGCAGTATCCCGCCGCGGGCGGCGCCTACGCCGTCAACGACGTCGAACTCGACATAGCGGCGGGCGAGTTCTTCTCCCTCCTCGGCCCCTCCGGCTGTGGCAAGACCACCCTCCTGCGGATGATCGGCGGCTTCTCCGACCCCACCGGGGGCAGCGTCCTCCTCGACGGCCAGGACGTCACCGGCCTGCCGCCCAACAAGCGCAACGTGAACACCGTCTTCCAGAGCTACGCCCTCTTCGACCACCTCTCCCTCGCCGATAACGTGGCCTTCGGCCTCAAGCGCAAGGGCGTCGGCCGCGCCGAGATCCGCGAACGGGTCGGCGGCATGCTCGACCTCGTCCAGCTCGGGCACCTGGCACACCGCAAGCCGCCCACCCTCTCCGGCGGCCAGAAGCAACGCGTCGCGCTCGCCCGGGCCCTCGTCAACCGGCCACAAGTACTGCTCCTCGACGAACCGCTGGCCGCCCTCGACCTCAAACTGCGCCGGCACATGCAGGTCGAGCTCAAGCAGATCCAGCGCGAGGTCGGCATCACCTTCGTCTTCGTCACCCACGACCAGGACGAGGCACTGACCATGTCGGACCGCCTCGCCGTCATGAACGAAGGCCGCGTCGAGCAGTGCGGAACGCCCGAGGACGTCTACGAGCGCCCCACCAGCAGCTTCACCGCCTCCTTCATGGGCACCTCCAACCTCGTCCCCGGCACGTACCGCTCCGGCCGCGTCGTCCTCGACGACGGGCCCGAACTGCCCGTCGGCCACCGGCCCGCCGTCGCCGAAGGAAGCAGGGTCAACCTGTCGATCCGCCCCGAGAAGATCTGGCTGTCCGACCTGGAGCCGGACATGGCCCGCGCCGACGGCGTCGTCCGCGAAACCGTGTACTGCGGCCCGACCACCACCTACCTCATCGAACTGGCCCCCGGCGTCACGGTGTCCGTACTGGAGCAGAACACCGTCCGCTCCCGCATGGAGGACCGCTGGAGCGGCGGCGAGCGCGTCGAGATCGGCTGGAAGCCCGAGCACTGCCTGGTCCTGGACTGAAGCCGCCCGACCGAAGGAACAGCACATGAACCACGACGTCATCGTGCTCGGCGCCGGCCTGGCCGGCCTCGCCGCCGCACGCGACCTCGCCTCCGGCGGAGCCGACGTCCTCGTCGTCGAGGCCCGGGACCGGGTCGGCGGACGCGTCGAACAGACCGGACTCCCCGACGGCCGGCTGGTCCAGCTCGGCGGCGAGGTCGTCGGCCGCGCCCACACCGCCTACCTGACCCTCGCCGCGGAACTCGGCCTCACCCTCGTCCCCAGCTACGTCGCCGAGCCCGGAGCCCTCACCCGCGCCACACCCGAAGGGGTGAGCGCAGGCGATCCGCCCCACTGGTTCGGCCCCGGCGACGACGCCTGCCACCGGAAGGTCACCGCCGCGTTCTGCGCGCTCGCCCTGACCGTCGACCCGGACGACCCCTGGTCCCACCCCGACGCGACGGCCCTCGACCGGTCCTCCGTCGGCGACTGGCTGCGCGCCCAGGGAGCGACCCCGGCCGTCGTCCGCCTCTGGGAGATCGGCCAACTCGCCCTCGCCGACGGCTCGTACGAGCGCACGTCCCTGCTCGCCGCCCTGCGCAAACACGCCGCCGTACCCGTACCCGCAACTGCATCCGGCCCCGACCACTACGACTACGAGGCATGGGAGGGCCTGCGGGTCGCCGAGGGCTCCGCGACGGTGGCCCTGCGCATGGCCGCCGGACTCGGCGGTCGCATCCGCACGGGCGCGCCCGTCGAGGCCGTCACCGTCCGCCGGCCCGGCAGCTGCTCCGTACGGCTGACCGGGGGCGAGACCCTCACCGCCGACGCGGTCGTCAGCGCCCTGCCCGTCGGCCCGCTCCGTTCGGTCGCCGTCACCGGCGTGTCCGAGGAGCGCCTCGCCGCACTGCACCGCCAGCGCCAGGCGCTCGCCGCGAAGTTCGTCGCCGCCTACGACCGGCCGTTCTGGCAGGGGCGCGGCCGCAGCGGCCTCTCCGAATGCGAAGGGGTCCTCGGCAGCACCTGGCCGCAGAACGACGGCATCCTCTCCGCCCTCGTACCACCCGAGAGACTGGGAGTCCTGCTCGGCATGCCCGCACCGCTGCGCACCGGCGAGCTGCTCGCCGACATCGCCCGCCTCTACGGCGACGAGGCACACCGACCGCTCGCCACCTACGTCCGGATGTGGGGGACCGACCCGTGGACGCAGGGGTACGTCACCCAGTGGACCCCCGGCGACGTCATGGCCGTCGGCCCCCGCCACGGAACCCACGAACCGCCCTTCTACGTGTGCGGATCCGACCAGTGGGTGGCCGGCTACATGGAGGGCGCCGTACGCACCGGACGCGACGCGGCGAAGGAGGCGCTGCGCCGTGGCTGACACCGGGACCGTGCTCAACCACATCGCGGGAACGGACCGGCCCGCCGCCTCGGGCGAAACGATGGAGCTGGTCGACCCCGCCACCGGCCTGGTGCACGGCCACGCCCCGCGGTCCGGCCGGGCCGACACGGACGCCGCCTGCGCGGCGGCCGCAGGCGCGTACGCGCACTGGTCCACGACCACGCCGGCCGAACGCCAGCGCGCCCTGCTCGGCATCGCCGACGCCATCGAGCAGTACGCGGAGGCCTTCGTGGCCGCCGAGACCGGCGACACCGGAAAGCCCGCCCGTCAGTTCAGGACGGAGGAACTGCCCGCGATCGTCGACAGCGTCCGCTTCTTCGCCGGAGCCGCGCGGAACCTGCCCGGCGTCGCCGCCGCCGAGTACACCGAGGGCCGTACCTCCCTGCTGCGGCGCGAACCGGTCGGGGTATGCGCCCAGATCACCCCGTGGAACTACCCGCTGATGATGGCGGTGTGGAAGATCGCCCCGGCGATCGCCGCAGGCAACACGACCGTGCTCAAGCCCGCCGACACCACCCCCTCCTCGTCCGCGCTGCTGGCCCGCGTCGCGGCCGCACACCTGCCGCCGGGCGTGCTCAACGTGGTCTGCGGCGACCGCGACACCGGGCGGACGCTGACCGCCCACCCCGATGTCGCCCTGATCGCGGTCACCGGCAGCGTGCGCGCCGGCCGGCAGATCGCGGCCGCCGCGGCCGCCGACCTCAAACGGGTCCACCTGGAGCTCGGCGGCAACGCTCCGGTCCTGGTCCACGACGACGTGGACGTCGCGGCGACCGCCGCCGCCCTCGCCGCGGTCGCCTACTACAACGCGGGCCAGGACTGCACCGCGCCCACCCGGCTCCTGGTGCACCACCGGGTGCACGACGCGTTCCTCGCGGCCTTCGCGGCCGAGGCGGGCAAGCTCCGCACGGGCGCGCCGGACGAGCCGGACGCCGACTTCGGCCCCCTCAACAGCGCCGCCCAGCTGGCTTCGGTACGGTCCCTGCTCGACCGGTTGCCGCGGCGTGCCGAGATCGTCACCGGGGGCGCCCGCCTGCCGCGGCCCGGCTTCTTCCACGAACCGACCGTCGTCGCCGGTGTGCGCCAGGACGACGAGATCGTGCAGGAGGAGATCTTCGGTCCCGTGGTGACCGTGCAGCCCTTCGCGGACGAGGAGGAGGCCCTGCACCTGGCCAATGACGTCCGCCACGGCCTGGCGGCCAGCGTGTGGACCACGGACCACGACCGGGCGATGCGTGCGACCCGGGCCCTGCGCACCGGGATCGTCTGGGTGAACACCCACGGCACCACCGTCTCCGAGATGCCCCACGGCGGGGTCAAGCACTCGGGCTACGGCAGCGACCTCTCCATGGCGGGCCTCCTGGACTACACCCGGGTCAAGCACGTCATGCTGTGAGCCCGTCCGGGGCATTCGGGTCAGCCGTTCAGGGAGGCCATCAGCTCGGGGGCGTAGCGGTCGCCCGAGGCCACGCCGTGCGGTGCCACGGCGTCGATGGCGGCGAGCTCCGCGGGGGTGATCGTCACTGTGGTGGCGGTGACGTTCTCCTCCAGGTAGCGGCGGCGCTTGGTGCCCGGGATGGGGACGGCGCCCTGGTGGAGGGTCCAGGCCAGGGCCAGCTGCGAGGGGGTGACGCCCTTCTCGGCTGCGAGTCGGCGCACCTGGTCCACGACGGCCAGGTTGCGGTGGAAGTTCTCGCCCTGGAAGCGGGGGTCGGTGCGGCGGAAGTCGTCGTCGGCGAAGTCGTCCGGGCTGGTGATGGCGCCCGAGAGGAAGCCCCGGCCGAGCGGGGAGTAGGCGACGAGCCCGATGTTCAGCTCGCGGAGGGTGTCGAGGACGCCGTCGTGCTCGATGCCGCGTTCGAAGAGGCTGTACTCGGTCTGCACGGCGGCCAGCGGGTGCACGGCGTGGGCGCGGGCGATCGTGGTGGGGGAGACCTCGCACAGGCCGATGTGGCGGACCTTGCCGGCCTCGACCAGCTCGGCCAGTGCGCCGACGCTCTCCTCGATCGGCACGTTCGGGTCGACGCGGTGCAGGTAGTAGAGATCGATGTGGTCGGTGCCCAGGTGGCGCAGGGAGCGGTCGGCCGAGCGGCGGATGTACTCGGGGGTCGCGTTGTGTCCGACGAAGGCGCCGTCGTCGGTGAACTCGACCCCGGTCTTCGTCGCGACGACGGCCGCCCCGCGGCGGCCGGCGAGGGCCTTGCCGAGGAGCTGCTCGTTGCGGAAGGGGCCGTAGCCCTCTGCGGTGTCGAGAAGGGTGACGCCCAGCTCCAGTGCGCGGTCGATCGTGGCGAGGGACTCGGTCTCGTCGGTGGCGCCGTAGTGGGCGCTCATGCCCATCAGGCCGAGGCCTTCGGCGCCGACCTTCAGTCCCTGGCCGCCCAGTGCGCGGATCTCCATGGTGTGCTCCTCGAAAGAAAGTAACTAACTGGATAGATAGAGTCTGCGACGCGTCGCTCCCGTTTGTCAATAACCGGATAGTTACTTGCTAGGCTGCGGCTCATGGCACGGGATTCCAACGCGACGAAGGCGCGTCTGCTCGACGCGGCCTTCACCGAGTTCGCGACGTACGGCATCGCCGGCGCGCGCGTCGACCGCATCGCCGAGGCGGCGCAGGCGAACAAGCGGCTCATCTACGTCTACTACGGCAACAAGGAGCAGCTCTTCGACGCCGTGCTCCAGCGGGCCCTCGAGACGGGCTCGGAGTCCGTCCCGTTCGACGCGGACGACCTGCCCGGCTACGCGGGCGCCGTCTTCGACCACCTCGTCGAGCGGCCCGAGCTGATGCGGCTCGTGCTCTGGAAGCAGCTGGAGCGCCCGGGGTCCACGGACGCGGAGGCCTCGTCCTACGAGGGCAAGATCGCGGCGGTGCGGCGGGCGCAGGAAGCGGGCCGGATCGATGCCCGGCCGGCCGCGGCCGACCTGCTGACCCTGGTCATCGGCCTGTCGCAGGCCTGGTTCGGTGCGATGGGCGGCCCGGCGGCGGGCGCGGCGGGCGCGGGCTGGCCGGCCGATCGCCTCGCCGAGCACCGGACGGCCGTGGTGGAGTCGGTCCGCCGGATCACCGCGCCCCGGGCCGCCGACGCCTGAGGCGCCGGTCGGCGCCGGGGCGCCTGAAGGGGGTCCGCGGGCGCCTGCGGGCGCCCCTGCGGCCCGTCAGCGGTACGGGCCGGCGAACTCCAGCAGGGTCCGCTCGTACCGCCCGCCGAAGCCCACCCGGGTGAGGTCCTTGAACGGGAACTTCGACAGCTCCGGATGCCACCGCGCCTCGGTGTCCACCTCCCGCAGCCGCAGCGACTTCGGCCGTACCTCGGCCACCTCGCCGATCCAGCAGGCGTCCGGCGCGTGCCGCTCGACGTGGAGGGACACCAGCCCGAAGGCGTCGGAGGCACCCTTCGCCAACTCCGCCGGCCCGTCCAGCGCGAGCTCCGGCCGCGGTGCCCGGGCCGGCCAGAGGCCGCGCCGGCGCAGCGCCCGGACGGTCAGGCAGTCCTCGCCGCCCTGCCGCCGGACCTTGGTGATGTCCGGGGTGCGCACCGCCGCCCAGCCGTCGAGCTGGATGTCACTGCAGAGGGCGATCAGCGTCCACGCGGCACCCGTGCCGACGACGAAGCCGTCGAGCCGATCCGCCTCCCGGATCGCCGACCGGTGGACACGGACCAGAGCCCCTGACGACACCGCCTCGTCGAGCCGTGCCTTGATCCTGTTGTCCATGGACAGATCCTGCACGGTACCGGGGTGCGGCGTCACCTGTGTTCGGCCGGGGCTTGACCTCAAGTGCGGTTGAGGAAACATGATCAGGTCCATGGACATCGAACACGCGGCCCGGGCCGCTTCCCTCGAGGCGATCGAACAGGTCGTCGCCACTGTCGAACGTACCCAACGGGCCAAGGACGCCGAGGGCTTCCTGGCGCTGTTCCACCCCGAAGCGCTGTGGACCACCGCGCACGGGAAGGTCCTCATCGGCCTCGACGCGATCGCCGCGTTCACCCGGGCGGTGTTGCCGACGGCGACCTGGGACGGCGAGGTCACCTACGAGGTGGTTCACACCCGGTTCCTGCGCCCGGACGTGGCGGCGGTGAAGGTTCGCCAGCTCTACCGCTCGCCCGATGGCGACACCGAAGGCGCGCCGCTCTACGTGATGACACGGGAGGCGGACGGCCGCTGGCTGCTGACGGCCTGCCAGAACACCCAGGTCGTGGCGGCCGACCCGACCTGAACGCGGACCCGGACGGGGCGGGCACGGGAAGGATCTTTCCCATGCGGAGGCATGTCGGAGCGGGCGGGGCACGGCGGTTGGCCGGGCCGACGTTCACCCGGCTTTCCGGGCGGGGCCGGGCGCGGACGGGCGCGACCGCTCGTTGCCTTCCGCGGCCGGCAGGGGCAATACGGTGGACGAGCCCGACGGCGACCCGGTAGCGTCCGGTCCGGACCACACCGTGCGAGACGAACGGAAGGAGGCGAGTGCCGTGCAGTTCACCACCATCCAGCGCTCCCTCCCCGACACCCCGGTGTGGCACGGCTGATCCGACCGGGAGCGCTCCATGCAGTACGCATCCCGGAGGAATCATGACCGACCTGGTCATCCGCGCGCTCGACGAGAGCGACGCCCATCTGTTCGACGCACACCCGGACCCGCTGCACGCACGTGCCGCGCACCAGCGGACCACCCACCGCCCGGACTGGAAGCGCGTGGCCCTGCGCGACGGCACGGTCGTCGCCCGCGCCGCCTGGTGGGGCGGCTCCGACGACAAGGAGCCCGTCAACGTCAACTGGTTCGACGTCGCCGAGGGCGAGGAAGCGGCAGGGGCCGAACTCCTGCGCACCGCCCCGTGGCAGGTCGAACTCGAGATCAACCTCCCCGGCGGCTGGCGCGAGCAGCCCGACACGGCGGCCGCCGCCGGGACGCGCTTCGCCGCCGCCCGTGCGGCCGGGTACGAGCTCCTGGTGGAACGCTTCCTGTACCGCTGGACCCCGGAGTGCGGACTGCCCGAGCGGCCCGGACGCCTCCGCTTCCAGGCCGAACCCGACGACGCGGTCTTCTTCGACGCACTGCGCCGCATCCACGCGGCCACCCTGGACGCCCACTCGCTGAAGGCCATCGAGGCGGGCGGCCTCGACCGGGCCGCCCAGGAGGAGCTCGACTTCTTCCACTGGTGCCCGTCACCGCGGGAGTGGTGGCAGGTCGCGCGAACCCCGGAGGGCGAGCCGGCCGGCATCCACATCCCGGCCCACAACCCGTCCGGACCGACCATCGGCTTCATCGGCGTCCTGCCGGAACACCGCGGCCACGGCTACGCCTACGACCTGCTCGCGGAATGCACCCACTTCCTGGTGGAGCAGGGCGCCGAGGCGGTCACCGGAGCAACGGACCGGGGCAACTTCCCGATGGCCGCGAACTTCGCGAAGGCCGGCTTCCCCGTCGTGCGCGAGCGCATCAACTTCCACCCCACGGCCGAGGCGTAGCCGGGGCGAGGCAGGGGGCACGGACCGCGAACCACGTCCGTGCCCCCCTCCGGGGGAATCTCTTTGATGCGGTGAGCAACCGGCACCGGTGTGGCCGGCGTCCCTCGATGCACAAGATCACCATTGGGCGCAGAGGAGTTCGAGATGACCGGCACAGCTACCCGATACCTCTATCTGGTCCGGCACGGCGAGGCAGTGTCGGAGGAGGGCGGGCTGACGGAGGGCGGGCGCCGGCAGGCCGTCCTGGTCGGTGAACGGCTCCGGGACGTCCCTCTCGCAGCTGTCCACCACGGTCCGCTGCCCCGGGCGGAGCAGACCGCACGCCTGATCGGGGAGCAGCTGAAGAACGTTCCCCTGCACGTCTCGGATGTCGCCGGTGACTACGTCCCCCATATGCCGGTGAGGGACGAACTCCCGGAGGAATCGGCGGACTTCTTCCTCCGCTTCCTTGCCGACGCCACCGAGGAGGAGGTGAAGCACGGACCTGCGCTGGCCCGCCAGGCGCTGGATGCGTTCACCGGGCCGGTGGACGGTGAACAGGACCGGCACGAACTGATCGTCACCCACAACTTCCTGATCGCCTGGCTCGTTCGTGACGCCATGTATGCGCCCCAGTGGCGCTGGCTCGGCCTCAACCACTGCAACGCCGCGCTCACGGTCATCCGGTACGCGCCGGGCCGGCCGGCCTCCGTCCTCCTCTCCAACGACATGCGGCATCTGCCCGCCGATCTGCGCTGGACCGGGTTTCCCCCCGAGATGCACATCTGAACGTGCCCGTCACTGTGACAGCCGGACACGTCCTCCGGCGCTGACCCTCACCGCGGGCGGGACGGGGAACCCTCCGGCGCCGGATCGACCTGCCCATGAAGTCACCGTCGATGAACCGGGCATCGAGCCACGCCTCAGAACCCTCTGAGCGTCACGCCGGCCGTGGCCTCCCGCAGCTGCGCCGTCTGCGCCTGGACCAGGTGGAACAAGGCCTCCCGCGCCAGCCGCCCCGCCGTGTTCCCGTACTGCACGGCGCGGCCGCCGGTCGCCGCCACACAGGCGGCCGCGGCCCTCACCCCCAGGTCCAGGGCTGCGGCCCGGACCTCGATCCGGGCCGGTACCTCCTCCTCGGGGGCCACCTCGTCGCGCAGGGCGTACGCCTCGGCGCGCAGCCGGGCGGCCTCCGCCGCCAGCCGGTGGGCGAGGGTCTCGTACGTGGCTCCGGCCCGCGGAGCAGCCGCCAGCAGCAGATCGACGGCTGCGCGCAGATGGCCGAAGACGGCCGGCTGGGCGTTCGCGTTCTCCAGGTCGTAGGACCGGGCCCACTGCTCCCTGGGCTCGATGGAGATCACGTCGGCCGGCGGCACGACGAGATCGCGCAGCTCAACGGCGGCCGTGCGGGTCGCACCCATGGCCCACAGCGGTGGCGATTCCACAGCGACCAAGCCGCTCCCGGGCCCCGGAGCGCAGTCGACGCGCACGAACAGGGCCTGATCATCGGCGGTGACGGCACCGATGATCGCCATGTCCGCGAGGCCCCAGCCGGTCATCCAGGGCACACGCCCGCGCAGTCGCCACCCCTGCGCGCACCGCTCCGCGGACACGGGCGGCTGCGGATGCCGCAGGAAGGCGAAGCCCGCCGTGGCCTGCTTCACGCCCGTGACCAGGCCGGGCAGCCAGCGGCTGCGCAGACCGGCGTCCGCGCTCCCGGTCAGCGCCTTCACGAGGCCGAAGTGCTGGGTGTAGACGAACCAGGTGGACGGATCGACGGCGGACAGGATCTCGTGGACCTCGCGGATCACCTGCCGGCCGGTGCAACCGCTGCCGGGCGCCGGCTCGTACCCGACGATCCCGTGGGCGCCGCTCCGGGCCAGCTCGTCCAGCCGGGTACGGGAGACGCCCTCCACAGCCGTGCGCTCCGCATCGGGCCGGAGCACGGCCGTCGCGACGCGCGCGACCGCCGCGATCAGCGGCTCGGCCGCCAGGCTCGGCGGCGTCCCCAACTCCGTTTCCTCGCCCGGTACCCCTCGCATCAGCGACCACCCCGCTCCGATCCCGCCCCGTACGACTGTTCGTAGCACTTCCCGATCGGCGGTGGCGGCACGCCGGTGGCCAGCGGCTGCTTCCGGCGTGGAACGTCCGTCAGCTCAGTGGTGGTCGGGAAGGTGCCAGCGGTGGGGGGCGACGAGCGCGTCGATGCTCTCCGGGCCCCATGTGCCGGGCGCGTACGGCTCCACCGGAAGGGGTCCTTCCAGCAGCGGGGCGGACAACTCCCACAGGCGTTCGATGCCGTCGGACCGCGTGAAGAAGGACTGGTCGCCGAGCATCGCCTCCAGAAGGAGGTGCTCGTAGCCCTCCAACGAGTTGTCGGCCGTGAAGGAGCTGCGGTAGCCGAAGACCATGTCGGCCTGTGCCAACCGCATGGCGGGTCCGGGCTCCTTGACGAGGAACCGGGCCGTGATGGAGCCGGGATCGGCGAAGTCGATGACGAGTTCGTTGCCCCGGCCGTCGGCTGCCGCCCGCGCGTCCAGGGGGAACATGCCCAGGACGGGCTCGCGCAGGCCCAGGGTGACGACGTGCCGGCCCTCGGCCAGTGCCTTGCCCGAGCGCAGGTGGAAGGGGACCCCGGCCCACCGCCAATTGTCGATCTCGACGCGCAGGGCGACGAAGGTCTCGGTGTCCGAGGCCGGATCCACCCCGGACTCGTCGCGGTAGCCCGTGTACTGTCCGCGGACGACGTGCGCCGGGTCCAGCGGCCGGATGCTGCGGAACACCTTGACCTGCTCGTCCCGCAGCGACTGGCCGTCGAGGACGACCGGCGGCTCCATCGCCACGAAACCGAGCAGCTGGAACAGGTGGGTGACGATCATGTCGCGGAAGGTTCCCGTGCCCTCGAAGAAGTGCGCACGGCCCTGGATGTCGATCTGCTCGGGCACGTCGATCTGCACGTGGCTGATGTGCTCGCGGTTCCAGAGGGGTTCGAAGAGACCGTTGGCGAAGCGGAGGGCCAGGATGTTGTCCACCGCCTCCTTGCCCAGGAAGTGGTCGATCCGGAACACCCGGGACTCGTCGAAGACGGTGTGGATGGCGTCGTTGAGCGCGCGGGCCGACGCGAGGTCGGTCCCGAACGGCTTCTCGACGATGACACGGGCGTCCTGCGCGAGGCCGGTGGCGCCGAGGATGTCGATGACCGAGGTGAACGCGACGGGTGGCACGGCGAGGTGGAAGAGCCGCCGCGGAGTGCCCCCGAGGGCCTGCTCGGCCCGGTGCACCGCCTCCACCAGGGGCTCCGGGGCATTCGGGTCGGCCGCGCCGAAGGACAGCGCGGACTCGAACTCCTGCCATACGGGGCCTTCGGGACGTGAGCGGCCGAACTCCGCCACGGCCTGCCGTGCGTGGGCGCGGAACTCCTGGTCGCTCAGGGACTCGGACGCGGGGGCGGAGCCGACGATCCGGTAGCGCTGCGGCATCAGCCCGGCCGCGGCGAGATGGAAGAGCCCGGGCAGCAGTTTGCGCCGGGCCAGGTCTCCCGTGGCGCCGACGAGGACGATGACGTGATCCGCCGGGCCGGGCCCGGGGGACCGGGCGGGCTGGTCGGACTGGTCAGGCTGGGCGGACCGGGCGGGCTGGTCGGACTGGGTCATGGCGGGAATCCTCACGCGTCCGCGCCGGGGCGCTTCATGGCACGGCGCACGAGACCGGTGACCACCGCACGAGACCGGCTCGTACGGGGTGCACGGGTGGGCCTGAGGGCATCGCCGTACTTCCGTTCCGGACGGTCCTCTCGCCCTCAGGACCCCACTGTGCCCGCTGACCAGGGATCCGGCACCCGGGAATCCCCCACCCGGGTCACGCCCCCACTGCGGCGAGGCGGCGGCCGGGCCCGCGTTCAGATGCCGGCCGGTGCGGAAGCGTTGGTGTTGAGCAGGGTCAGGCCGAGGTGGGTCAGCGTATGGAGGGCAGCCTTCCGCTCCCGGGTGAGGGCGGTCAGTCCGGCGCCGCGCAGCGTGGTGGCGTGCTCGCTGGCGCTGGCCGGCGAGATCCCCGCCCTCCGGGCCAGCTGCGTCGTCGTACACGCGGGATGGTCGGCTATCACGCACAGCACGACCGCCCGGGTACGGCCGAGCAGCGCGGACAGCGCCGGCGGTACGGGAGCATCCACGTGGCGTGCCTCGGCCGGGGGAGCCCACAGCCCGGCCGCGTCGACCGGATCGTGCAGAGCCGGATAGACCATCACCATGGCATCGGCCCGCGGACCGGTGAACAGCTGCGGAACCGGTCCGCAGAACACCGACGGGGCCAGGACCAGCGGGCGCCCCGCCAGGTGGAAGTCGGCGGACGGGTGGACGAGCGGGCGATAGCCCGGGATCTCCAGCACGGGGGGCTTCCACACGGCCATCGGGCCCAGGCTCTCCAGCAACGCCGTCACCCCGCCCTGCACCATCAGGCGCCCTCGGCGCGCCACCTCCCCGTCCAGGTGATGGCGGATCCGCCCCCAGTACGAGGCGACCGCCACCCGGTGGCACTCCTGCAGCGCGGCGGCGAGACGCCCCACGGCCCGCTGCTCCGCCGCCGTCACCCCGGACAGCCAATCGGTCCGCAGCCTGCTCGTACCGGCGCACACGCCGAACTCCTCGCGCAGCCGACCCTCGGGCGCGCTGACCAGCCGCTCCAGGCCCTCGCTGATACAGCCCGCAGGGCCCACCAGGGTGAACAGGTCCACCAGGGCTCCGGCCGGAGAACCGAGGAACCTCGCGGCGTGCGGCCCGTCCCCCGTGACGAGCGGGCCGGTGCGCGCACGCCAGCCGCCGAACAGCGCCTTGCCGTCACGCCGCTGGAGGTTCCACAGACCGAGCGAGGTCTCCGCGAGCGGACCCAGCACGTCGACCCTCACCCGCGCCAGGTCCTCCGCGGTGAAGTGCAGTCGCAGCACACCGGCCTCCTCCTCACCCGCCTGGGCCGAATGCTTCCCTCTGCCCTCGATTCGGGGGAGTCCGAAACGAGTCGATCTGCCCGGGGGCGGGCGTGAATCCTGTTCGACAGAGCGTCACTTCCCGCTGAGTGCCGGATGACGGGGGAACGGCCTCGGCAGACCCCAGGAAAGGGAGAAGTCATGCGCACGACAGTGATACGGGTCCTCGCCACACTTGCCACCAGCGCGGCCGTCGTCATGATGACCACGACGGGGGCCTCGGCGGCGACCCCTCCGGGCACGGCCGCCGGCGCACCCGCCCACCTGACACCGGCCGGGGTCCCGGCCTGGGATCACATCGGCGAGTTCAGCAGGTCGGAGTGCATCTGGCTGCGGGATTCCTATGTCGGCAAGGCCAAGTGCGTCCGGAACGCCGGAGGATTGTACGACCTCTACCTGTGGGTGTGATCGACCGGCTTCCCGGAGACACGCGCGGGAGAGCCGTTCGAGGGTGAGGACGGGGGCCGCCCACAGGTCCGCGAGTACGATCCGCTGACCTGACGCAAGGGCCCGGCCCCGGCGATCCCACCGCCGGGGCCGGGCTCCACATCTACAGGGTGCGTCGGTAGCGCACCTCGGGCACGGCCACTCCGTCGTAGTCGTCGACCTGGACGCCACCATCGGCGACGTATCCGGCTCGTTCGTAGAAGCGCCGCGCCGTGCTGTTCTCGGTGAGTACCCACAGGAGCACCGAGTCGAAGCCCTGGGCCGGAGCGTGAGCATGGACGGATTCGATCAGCGTGCGACCGATTCCGGACCCGATGAGTGAGGGCTGAACGTACAGGGCGTAGAGCTCACCCGTGGGCGCACGTGTTCCCGCGATGCGTTCGGGCCCGAAACAGGCCCAACCCACGATCTCTCCACGGGTGTTGACCGCCACCAGGTTGATCGCGCCCCCGCCCGACGTGCTGAAGTGCTGTCGGCGCGCGCACGCATCGGCTTCGACGGTCATGCGGTCGAGGTAGGACTGGGGCACCATCCCGGCGTATGCGGCCTTCCAGCCGCCCACTCGGATCGCTGATACGGCCGCAACGTCGGCTTCGGTCATCGCTCGTACGGTCAACATCCCGGCACCGTAAAGGAGTCGGCATCGTGACCGCCCGGCAATTGCGGGCGGGTGGCCGCCGTGTCCCGAGGACGTCGAAACGGACCGCTCCGGTCGGCGCCCCCTCTCTCGCCGCACCGATGATGTGGTCGATCGCGGTGGCGACGTCCCCGCCGGCATGGGTGGGCCGACCGCCTCGGAGATCACCCGGCCATGGACGAGCCGGTCGAGCCCCGCACGGCGGATCTCGGCCTCCTGCTGGGCGCAGTGGTCCACGGGTGGTGATCTCGGGGAAGTGGGTCCATGGATCGCGCTACGAACGGCGCGCCAGCAGGTGGGCGTCGAGGAAGCCCCGTTCGGAGGCAGGGTCGTGGAGCAGCCGGGCGAAGGGCACGAGCCCGGCGTCGGCCAGCAGTCCGGCGAGGCGGTCCACCGGCCAGCTGTAGGCAGGCGTCACCTTGTGGTCGAATCGGACCGGCTCCGGTCCGTCGGTCCCGAAGAAGGAGACCAGGAGCAGGCCGCCCGGCGCCAGGACGCGTACCTGCTCGGCGAGCAGCTCCGGCAGTTCCCCCGGCGGGGTGTGGATCATCGAGTAGTGGGCCAGGACGCCGCCGAGCGCGCCGTCCTCGACCGGCAGGGCCTCCATCCGCGCCTCCTGGAAGCGCAGCGCCGGACGGGCCCGCCGGGCGTGGTCGATCATGCCGGGGGAGAGGTCGAGCCCGAAGGCGTCCAGGCCCAGTTCGTGCAGCATGGCCGTCAGATGTCCGGGCCCGCACCCCACGTCCGCTGCCCGTGTGTTGCCCGTCGCGCGCACCAGTTCGGCGAAGGTGCCGATCATGGCCCGGGCGAACGGCTGCGTCTCCAGCCGGTCTGCGAACAGCGACGCGTACAGCTCGACGACCCCGTCGTAGGCCGCCCTGGTCTCATCCTGATGATCTGCCACAGGAAGGACTCTAAGCCGGTCGGGCAATTGATCTCGTGGCAGGTCGAGGCGAGGCGAGGCGAGGCGACGGACGCGGCGCGGGCCCGGCAAGATCCGAAAGGGACGATCTAGGCTTGGAAGGTCTGCCGAAGGAGCTCGCCGAATTCGGCCGGGTGCGTGGTCAGGCCGGTGTGCCCGCCGGGGAAGTGCAGGAGTTCCGTGCCGAGATGCTCGGCGAGCAAGGCGGCCGGGCGGTACGGCAGCTCGCCGCGTGAGTCCTGGCCGCAGGCGAGCACGAGCCGGTCCGACAGTGCCTCGAGCAGGTGGATGTCAGGGGCGTAGGACATGAAGCCCGGCACGATGCGGCCCACGAAGTAGGGCAGGTTGGCCATCGTCCGCTCGACCCGTGCCGCTGCCTGCGGCGGAAGCTCGATCTCGGCCTGCGGCCTGTTCGCATCGCCGCCCTTCTTGAGACCCGCGGCGAACACGGCCATCGCCGGCATGAGTCCCTCTGCGTGGAGCGTTGCCTGCACCTGAGCGAGGAGCACGCGGTGTTCGGAGGCGTCCGGCAGGACCTCGACCACCGGCGGCTCGTGCGCCACGAGGCGTGCGATGCGTTCGGGACGGGTGGTGAGCAGGTGCAGGGCGGCGATCGCCCCGAGCTGGAGCCGAAAACGCGCGCGGGCTCACCGGGCGACAGCAGTTCCAGTACCCGGAATGCGTCGTCGGCGTGTTCGGCCACGCGCTGCTCGGCCTCGGGGTCGTCCAGCGTGCTTCGGGACATGCCGCGCGGGTCGTAGGTCGCGACGGTCCAGTCGGCGGCCAGGTCGTCGGCGACGCCGTCGAAGGCGGCCGCACCGCCCGTCCCTCCGGGGATCAGCAGCAGGAGCGGGCCCCGGCCACGGACTTCGTAGTGCAGGGTCGCGCCGTTCACACGCAGGCTGCCAAGGGTCGGGCCGGTCATGCGGAGTCTCCTTCTCGGGACGGGGGCCAGTGCTCCAGGAGGGTGTGGAGGGCGTCGAGCGCGCGGACCCAGGACTGCTGCGGTGAACGCTCGTGCGCGAACCCGCCCGCCGCCTCCAGGGCGACGAAGCCGTGGAACGTGCTGCGCAGCAACCGGACCGCGTCGGTCAGATCGGGTTCGGCCAGCCCGTAGCCGCGCAGCATGCCGTAGGTCAGCTCGACCGCACGCCGTGGGCCGGGCGCCTCCGCGGCGAGTTCGGGGTCGATCCGGATCGGAGTCTGCGTCGCCGTGTAGCGGCCCGGACATGTGTGGGCGTACTCCCGCCAGGCGTTGGCGAACGCGACCAGTGCGTCCTTGCCCGCCCGCCCGGAGGTCGCCTCCGCGATGCGGATGGTCTTCTCGTCCGCCGCCAGCAGTGCGATGCGGCCGCGCAGATCCTCGAGGCCCCGGACATGGGCGTAGAGGCTCGCGTCCTTCACGCCCAGCCGCCGCGCCACCTGCGACATGGTCACCTGGCCGAGCCCGACCTCGTCCGCCAGCTCGGCGCCCGCGATCGTCACGCGCTCCGCCGTAAGCCCTGCCCGTGGCATGCATCCTCCCAATTCCTAGGGGCTCTAGTTTTAACCTAATGGTCCTAGGAATGCCAAATGGAAGGTGTGCCTGTGGCATTGGGCGGACCAGGGCATGTCGGTGCCCGCTGGTAGCGTCCTGCGTTCGAACAGAAGAGATCACGAGGAGACAGCGATCGTGCAGGAAGTGGCGTGTCATGAAGTCAGCGGCGAGGCGATCGCCCTGGCGCTGAGGGATATCAGAAGCCGGACGTTCGGCCATTGGCACGACATGCGCTACGGGTGCCTGTCGGTGGGGAAGTTGGAGGAGATGCAGGACGATCTCCTCGACCACGCCGCAGCGCGCGCCGTGGAGACCCCGGTGGCCGACGAGTCGATGCGTGTGGCGCTGCTGACCGCGGCGGAGTGCTCCCTCGGGGTACTGAGTGCCGGCTGCTTTCCCGACGGCGACCAGGAAGTCACCTTCTCCCTCATCGACGAGTCGCTCAGCAGCGACACCCTCGTCTTCCGCGACTTCGTGAAGCAGGCCCCCACGGCCGGAACTTGGATCGACGCCTTCGAGTTGTGCGTGTCCAGCGGCCTGATCCGGGAATGGCGGCAGATGATCGGGCCGCTCCTGGTGGACGACTACGCGCCCGCGATCCGCGACGGAGTGCCCTACTCGGCGCTGGACTCCACGTCCGACCCCGCGGACCTCGCCGCCATGGACGCACTGTGCGGCTATCTGACCCGGCCCCCGGCGGACCGGCCGTACGAGTGGCCCAGGGTCGCGTTGGGCAAGCCGGACGCCGCAGAGCGCGCGGAGGCGGCCCGCAAGCTGGACGCAGCAGGCGGGCTGACTCCGGATCAGCGTCTCCTTCGCGTGCTCCTCGACGACGACCAGGCCGCCTTCGAAGAGGCCCTCGTGGCCCGGCTCGTCGCACACCGGGAGAGCCGGGGCCCTGATCCCGCTCCCCGGTCACTCCTGCCGCTCGGCGCCCTCGCCCTGGCCACCCTCGCCGCGCAGGTGCACGGGTGGGTGCTGGGCGTCCGGTCCGGCTACCTCCCTGCCCCCTTGCCGGGCTTCGCGCCGTAATGGCCGTGACCCATCCGGAACTTCATGGCTTCGGTTCCGGCCGCTTCGATGTGCGCGATCAGCAGGGACCTCAGCGGCTCCGGAAGCCCCTTGCCGTGTGCCCCGGTCCATTCGAGCGTGCCGAACAGTTCGGCCGCTCCGTCGAGTTGGAGCGGGGTCGAAGGCCGCTCGGCGGTGAAGGCGGTGAGGACGAGGCCGGGGGCCTCGGCCAGCAGCAGGCCTTGCACGGCCATGTCGTACCACATCGAGCCGCCGGACTCCCCGGAGCGGATCCCGGCCCATGCCAGCAGGGCGCGAATCCGCTCCGTCCCGTCGGGGTAGCGGCGGCGGGCGAGAGCGGCGAGCCGGTCCTTGGCTTCCTGCAATTGATGCGACCAGGCCACGAGGTCGCGCCCCGGCGGGCGAGCCACGTCCGCGGCGACCCCGGCCAGCCCGTCCGGTGCGGCCCGTACCCAACGCATCCGGCGCCGCTCGGCATCCGCCTCCTCGAGGGCCAGTTCCGCCTGGACCTCCCGCGATCCGGTCAGACCGCGACCGGCCAGCCATTCGGTGAGTGCCGGACCGTCCCGCAGATCGGCGTCGCAGTCACCGAGCCCTCGGAGACCGTCCTGGTGGTGCAGCGTCCACCGGGCCAGCAGCTCGCCGTTCGGGTCGTGCACCACGACCGTCGGCCAGCCGGAGCACAGGCAGCGGTCGCCGGTCCCGCCGTCCACGACGGCCAGCAGCTCGGCCAGGTCGGCGATCCCGGAACCGGTCACGACGATCCGCGGCCGGTCGGTGGAATCGGCCTCGTCTGCCGCGACCGAACCCTCGACGATCACGACGCGCGCGGCACGGGCCAGCACCGCCCGCAACCGGGCCGTCGTCGGCGGGCCCTCGGCCGTGGCCACTGCTTTCCGGAAAGTCACGTCCGCGAGAATATCCCCGCACCCCGCCCCCACTCTCCCCGCACCCTCCCCGGGTCCCGAGCCCTGCCGCCCCCGTACGCGAACCACCCGGAGGACCGCCACCCATGAGCCCGCACTTGGCCGATCGGCTGCGACAGTCCGGACGGGACACCGGACACGCGGAGTTCGCCGAACGCATGGTGCAGGCCCTGCAGGACGGGCTCGGGGCTCTGGAAGCCCTCCCGCGCCGCGACGAGTTCTGGCGGGGCTGGGCCAATGACCGAGCCACGATCCACAAGCTGGGAGTCTTCGCGGCCGGGCGGCTGCAACGAGATGCGAGCGACCGGACGGCGCGGTGGACGCTCGTGGCCCTCGCGCTCGCGCACGGCGCCAATGACGGCGGGCTGCCCCTGCTCGGGCCGGAGGTCGCCGCCGACCCCGCTGTCGTCGCCGACGCACTGGTCATCGCGGACTGGGTCCGGCAGGAGATCGGGTTCGATCTCACCACGGAGTTGCGCGAGGTGTGCGCGTGCGCCGATCGCGCGGCCCTGGAATCGCTCGCGCGGGCGGAGCGAAGAGAGGCGGCACGGGCCGCGCTGCGCGTTCTGGAACGGCCGACGGAGCAGTGAGCGGCTCGGAGTCCCGGGGATGAACCTGCGCGGAAGGCGACGTGGCGGCAGGGGCCGCGGCCGCTGTGCGGGGCAGGGTGGCCGGTATGAGCATGGACGTGGACGCGGTGATCCTCGAGTTGTACGGACTGAAGCCGGCGGACTTCACCGCCGCCCGCGACGGCTACGCGGCCCGGGCCCGCCGGGACAAGGACACCGCTGCCGTGGCCGCGATCGGCGCCCTGCGCAAGCCGACCCTGGCCGTATGGGCGGTGAACCTGCTGGCCCGTACCGATCCGGACCAGGCCGAGGCGCTGCTGCGCCTGGGCACCGAGCTGCGCCGTGCGTACCGGGAGCTCGACGGCGGGCGGATGCGTGCGCTGTCGCACGAGCAGCACCGGGTGATCGGCGCACTGGCCGGGGAGGCCGGACAGCTGGCGGCCGGGGCGGGGGAGCGGCTTCGGGAGACGGTGCTGCGCGAGGTCGCGGAGATCTTCCACGGACTGCTGGCCGATGAGGACGCCGCCCGGCAATGGGCGACCGGCTGCCTGGTGAAGGCGCCGGCCGTGGCCGTGGGCTTCGACGGGCTGGAGCCCGCCCCGGGCGCCGTGCCCCCGCCTGCCGCCCCCGCACCCGCTTCCGCTCCCGCTCCCGCTCCCGCACCCGCTCCCGCACCCGCTCCCGCCACGGTCGCCCCGGTCCGGCCGGTGGACGAGCGGGCCGCTGAGAAGCGCCGGACCCGGAGGGCGGCGGCCCGGGAACGGGCCGCGGACG
>NZ_JBSGXU010000093.1:0-30974 GCF_053610205.1 Streptomyces sp. NPDC054932
GTGTCCAGCAACTCCGCGGCGCGGACCGCGAGGTCCCGTCCCTCGCCGCGGACGCCGAGCGTGATCTCGGTCGCCGTGCCGCTCTCGGCGGCGACCAGGGAGAGCGGAACCAGTGGGGCATGCACCGGCAGCGCGTAGGCCGTGGACGCCGTGAAGCCGCCGCCGGAGAGCTCCGTCAGGTCCAGGCGGCCGAGGTGGGAGACGACGGCCGAAGCGAGGTGCCGGTCGGTACGGGAGGCCACCGCCTGGGCGGTGCGCAGCAGACCGGCGGTCACGGGCAGCGGCAGCGGCGCGAGGGCCTTCTCGAATCCGGCGGCGAGTTCGCGGCCTTCGGCCAGGGCGGTCAGCAGGGTGGTGTGCGCGGCCGTCCAGTCCGCCCCGGGGCGCAGGTCCAGGAACAGCGGCAGGCTCAGGTTGCCCGTGGCCGCGATCCCAGGGCGGTGGCGGCGCAGGTCGACGGGGACCATGACTCGGGTGTCGAGCCGTGCGGCGTCGGTCAGGGCCTGGGCGAGGCGGGCGGTGAGCGCGGGATGGCGGCCGGGCAGGGTGCGGCGCAGCCACAGCGTCCGGAGCGGGCGGCTGCCACCGCTGCCCGGGCCGAGCGGACCGAGCGGACCGAGCGGGGAGCGCCGGGGAGGACTCGGCGTGGGCCGCGGCCCGCCGCTGCCGAGCCGGCGCAGCAGCCCGGCGTCGGTGTCCGTGTCCAGCGCGGGCCGGGCGGGCTCGCCGCGCAGGGCCCGGAAGACCTCCCGTACCCAGGTGAGGGCGCCGTGTCCGTCCATCATGGCGTGAGAAGCGCTGAAGACGACGGTGGTGGTCGCCTCGCCCTCCGCCCCGGGCACGATCAGCACCTCGCAGCCCGGCGGATCCGCTCGCCGCGACGGCCTGGCAGGCAACTCGACCGTCCCCGGCGCCGAGTCCGCGTACGCACCGGCGCGCGGTACGGCGTACCGCACCTGCGGCGGCGGCCCGTCGGCGCTCCACATCGCCCCGGCGCGCACGAGCCGTGACCCCGGGCACGACTCGGCGGCGCGCGCCAGGGCTGCCTGGAAGCGTTCGGGGTCGGGTACGCCGGTTCCCTCGACGACGATGCGCAGGGCCATGGCCCCGCGGGCGTCCCCGGCGGCGAGGTAGAGGCGTTCGGTGGGCGACACCGGACGCCGGTAGCGGGCGTCGGCAGCAACACCGGCACCGGCCCGGGCGCCGACACCGACCTGAGTGGATGTCATGACTGTGTGTTCCCTTGTTCGGTGTGGTCGGGTGCGGGGCGGGCCGGTGCGGCCGTGCCCGTGGAGGCGGCCGGGCCGGCGGTCCAGGCGGCGACGCCGCCCACCGCCGTCACCCATTCCTGCAGCGCCCGCACTCCGTCGGCCTGGGTGCGCGGAGCCGTGTAGCCGAGGTCGTGACGGGCGGCAGTGGTGTCGTACGTCGCAGAGCGGGTCAGCAGCGCCATCATGTAGCGGCTCAGGGGAGGACCTTCGTCGGTGCCGCTGCCTGCTTCGCTGCCCGCGGACCGGTGGCGCAGGTGCCAGCCCGTCTCGACCGCCGCGGCCATCCCGCGGCCGAGGACGAGCGGGATGCGCGGTGCCGGCGGTGGGCAGGCGAAGAGGGCGCCGACCCCGGCCAGGAACGCCCACAGGTCCGTCTCCTCGCGGTCCACGATGAAGTAGGCCTTGCCGCCGACCCGCCCGGCGGGTGCGGTCGCGGCCCGCAGGCAGGCGTCCACCGCGTTGTCGACGTGGCAGAGCGAGACCAGGACCCGTTTGCCGCCCGACAGGTCGGGCAGTCGGCCCGCGCGCATGGCGTCGACCATGCGCGGCAGGAATCCGGCGTGGTCGCGCGGCCCCCAGATGCCGCGCGGCCGTAGGGCGCAGGTGGTGAACTCCGGCCCGTCGGCCGCCCGTACGTACTGCTCGGCGATCGCCTTCGTCTCGCAGTAGTGGTTGAACCACCGCTCCGGGTACGGGGTGCTCTCGTCGATGCCGAGACGGTCGCCCTCCCGGACCCGCATCAGCGCGCTCGGGCTGGAGACGAACACGAACCGCCGCGCGCCCGCCGACCGCGCCGCCGCCAGCAGCTGCTGCGTACCGGTGACGTTGGCGGCCTCGAACTGCGCGCGGCTGCCGTGGTCGACGACCCGTGCCGCGCTGTGCAGGACGGCCTCGCAGCCCTCTGCCGCCCGCCCGAGCGAACCGCCGTCGGTGAGGTCGCCGGTGACGACCTCGACGCCGGGCAGGGAGCGCAGCCGTGCGGCATCGCTGCCTCGCCGTACGAGGGCGCGGACCTGGTGGCCCTGGCTCAGCGCGCCGTCGACCAGGTGCCCGCCCAGGAATCCGGATGCTCCGGTGACCAGGATCTTCACAGCGACCGCCACCAGGTCGCGCCGTAGAGCATGGTGCGCCCGACCACCGCGGCGGTCCCGTGTCCAGCCGCCCTGCCGCGCGGCAGCGCGAGCGGGATCTGCGCGGCGTGCACACCGATGCTGAGGAAGGCGTCGGCCCACCACAGCCATCGCAGCACCGGGATGTCGGGGACTTCCCCGGCCGCGGCCCACACCGCCCCGCCGACGAGGTACGCCCATCCGGCGAGCGGCACGATCCGGACCGCGCGCCGACCCGGGGACGAGGCGGGCCGGGCCTGCTGGCGCTCGGCCCAGCGGGCCAGCTCCTCGCGGCCGATCTTGGCGTTGTGCCGGATGTCCACGGGGAAGGCCGGGTGGCGCAGGAACTCCTGGAGGCCGGTGGTCGCGGCGTGCGCCTCGGCCATCGTGCGCAGTTCGGCGACCAGTTGAGTCCATGTGCTTTCGTCGAGCGCTGCTCCGTCCGCCCCGGTCTCGGTCTCCACGCAGACGACGGGCCGTTGCGCGCCGGTCGGTCCGATGCCGACGAGGGCCGTGCGCCGGACCAGGGGGTGGGCGTTGAAGACCCCCTCGCAGCGCACGGTGTGCAGGTCCCGGTAGCCGGTGCGGACCCGCTGTGCGGCGCGTCCGCAGAACCACAGCCGCCCTTCGGCGTCGAGGTGGCCGAGGTCGCCGGTCCGGTGCCAGATACGGGGAGCTTCACCGCCGGACCGTTCCTCGGTCACCTTGTGGGCGGCGTCGGAGTGGGGTGCTCGGTGGTAGCGCCTGCTGACGGAGTCGCCGTGGACCAGGATCTCGCCGACGCGGCCGGCCGGCAGGCCGGTGGTGGAGTCCAGTCGGGCGAGCGGTCCGTCGGTGACGGGGGCGATGGTCACGCGGGTGCCGGGGACGGGTCGGCCGACGCAGGTCCCTTCGCCCGCGGCGGCGCGGGCCGCGGTACCGCCGCCTGTGCGGCCGGTGTCGGTGTCGTCGTCGTCGCCGAGGATCTCGGCCGCCTCGATCGAGGTGATCGGCAGTACCTCCGTGGCCCCGTACGTCACATGGATCCGCGCCTTCTCGTCGAGTACGCGGCGCAGCGCGGCCACGACCGCGTCGGGCACAGGGGCCCCGCCGGAGACGACGCAGCGCAGGTCGGGCAGCGGGTGGCGGCCGCGGGCGGCGCCGGTGAGGTGACCGGCCAGGTTCCGCAGGAGGGCGGGCGAGGCGAACATCGTGGTGACGCGGAATCGTTCCAGCGCGTCCACGAGCAGTGCCGGGTCCGCCTGGGCGACCCGGGCGGGGGCCAGCGGCGCGAGGACCAGGGTGGATCCGTAGACCAGGTCGAGCACCCCGTAGAAGGGCAGCGTGACCAGGGATACGTCGTCGCGGGTGCGGCCGTGGACGGCCTCGATCTGGCGGGCGATGGACAACGCCATGCGGTGCGTGTATTCGACGCCCTTGGCGGGGCCCGTGCTTCCGGTGGTGAAGCCGATCATCAGCAGGTCGTCCCCGCCGGTCAGCGCCGCCGCGTCCGGACGGCTCCCGGTCGCGGGGGTGGTGCGCAGCGCGGCCAGCGTGTGGCCGCGGCCGAGCCGGCGCCGTCCCAGGGTGACGGGCACACGTACCCCGGCGAAGGTACGGCGGCCCAGGACGCGCACGAGCTGGGCGAGGGGCGGCCCGATGAACGCCTCGGCGCCCACGGCCCGGTAGCAGTGCAGCATGCGCCGTACGCCCATGCCGGGATCCACCACGACGGGCACGGCCCCGACCCGGAAGAGCGCGAAGCAGAGGGCGAAGAGCTCCGGCCCGGGTGGGGCCATCAGCACCGTCCTGGTGCCCCGGGTGATCCCGGCACGCCGGAATCCGCGGGCCAGCTCCTCGACGGTCTGCTGCAACTCGCCGTAGGTGATGGTGCCGTAGCTGCCGGAGCCTCGGCCGTCGGGGTGGATGACGGCCGGCTTGTCGGGAAAGGCGCGGGCGTTTCGCTCGAGCCATCCGGCCACGCTGTCCGTGACGGCGTCCGGCTGCTCCGCGGCCCGGCCACCGCCGGTCAACCTCGTCTGCGGCACGGAGCTCACCACCCCTCGGGCCGGTAGAGGGCGCATGCCGCGCTGGGACCGGCGCCGACCGACACGAACAGGAACTGCTCGTAGTCGTCGCGGCGTACGCCGTCCATCGCCCGGAGGTAGCCGAGGACGGGCGCCGCCGTGTGCGGCTCTCCCCCGACCCCGACCCCGACCCCGTCAGCGGATGCGGTCGTGGACACGGGTGAGGGCGCGGAGGGGCCGATCACCAGCGTCCGGTCGAGGTCGATGCCGATCTCCTGCGCGTAGTCGGCGGCGGCGCTCGCCGCGAACGCGCTCAGCCGCTCCGCGTGGTCCGGCTCGCGCCGGACGGTGATCGTGCTCCGCCCGTCCCGGCCCATGGTGTCGGTGTCGAGGTAGCCCTCGACGTCGGTGGGCCGGTCGGCCGTGTAGTGGCGTACCGGCCCGAACCCGGCGCCGGGATCGGCGCTGCGCTCCAGGAGGAAGGCGCCGGCCAGGTCCGCGTACGGGTAGCCGGTGTCGCGGTCCGCGTCGCCGCCGGGGTGGACGTCGGCAGCCGTGATCAGCAGCCGCTCGGTGCTTCCGGTCTCCAGCAGGGCCTGGCCGACCTGGACGGCATTGAGCAGACCGCAGGCTCCGTTCATCAGGTCGAAGGAGAAGCCTGCGGCCGGTTCGGGGTCGGCGATGTAGTCGAGGTTGATGCCGACCTCCTTCTGCACCAGGGCCGACACGGCCGGTTCGAAGGTGTTGTGCTCCCGGTAGACGCCGACGTTGATGAGTACGCCGATCGAGGATGCCGACACCTGCGCCCGGGCCAGGGCGCCGCGGGCGGCCCGGCCTGCGAGGTCCACGACCGAAGTCGGGGCGGGCGTGTCGGGCAGGGCGGTTCCGGCTGCGGTGATGACCATGCCCATGGCTCAGACCCCCACGTTCGTCAGCGTCGCGGACAGGGCGCCGGTGACCACACCGGAGGCGGCGGGCACCAGCAGGTACTTGGCCCCGGGGCGGGCGCTGCCCGCCCTGAGGTGCTCGCACAGCGTCAGGAAGTGCGAGGTCGTGGCGGTGTTTCCGTACCGCTCGACCACGGAGAGGGAGGTGGGCATGGGGGCGGCGAACTCGGCCTCGGCCGTCTGGTTGACGTAGTCGATGAAGCGGGTGCCGACCTGGTGCTGGATGACGTAGTCGAACTCCTCACCGGCGAACGTCCGCCCCCTCTTGGCCAGGAAGTCCCCGTGGAACCGTGGCCACAGCTTGAGCCGGTCGCGGTTGTGCATCTTCTTGTTGTCCGTGTAGAGGGCGATGCCCGGGGTCCGGTCGCTGGGCATGCCCATGCACAGGTGGGAGTACTCGGAGCAGGTCATCAGCTCGATGTAGTGGATGCGGTCGGCGTCGTCGGCCGAGACGTCCAGGACGACCGCGGACGCCGAATCCCCGACGGAGAGGGAGGCGAACTGCGGGTCGTAGGAGTCGGTGATCTCACGTGCGGCGGTCTGCGCAACGCGGGTGGCCTGCTCGCCACTGACGACGAGACCGCGCCGCACGGCGCCGGAGCGGATCATCCGGTCGAGCAGCCACACGCCGGTCATCATTCCGGCGCAGGCGTTGGAGACGTCGAAGTGGATGGCGGAGCGGGCGCCCAGCTCCCTGGCCAGCATCGCGGCGAAGGACGGTTCGAAGGTGAAGCGGTTGCCGTCCTTAAAGCGGGTGATCGAGGCCGAGATGACGATGTCGAGGTCGGCGGCCCGGTAGCGGGAGGACTCCAGTGCGTCCCGGGCGGCGGACAGGGCCAGCCCGAACGAGTCCTCGCCGGCGGCCGGTTCGGGATCGTACACGCGCCGCTCGGCGATCCCGGTGATCTTCTCGATGTCCACCTCCCCCAGCCCCGGGACCAGGGCGGCGAGTTGCGGGGTGGTCTGGACGGCTGCCGGAAGGCAGACGCCTAAGGCTTCTATTCGGCTGTATGCGGTGGTGCTCATGTGTGTCGCTCTCCGTGGCGGTCCGCCGAGGGCATGGGAGTGCCAGGGCGGTGGTTGACAGAGGGATTCAAGGTGCGTCCGGGGAATAACGGACAGTCAAGTTACCGTAGCGTACGGATATGTCACCGAGATGTCAGAGAGTCGCAAATCCGGAGCATACGGTCGAATATCGGCCACTGGTCGCCGCCGCGACATCAAGCAGAATCAGAGCCTCCGCCCCTATCGGCGGCGCACATGCCCTCGAAAACCTGTCCGGAACCACTCGGTCCACCTGGCGGGACGTGACCGCGGCAGGCCGCTGGGCGACGGTGGGCAGTCCCGGCAACGCTGCGACCTGCCGGGTCCGGCCCACCGGCAGCTGCTTGTTCGCAGCTTCCTGATTCAGGGTCCGAACGAACGCGCCCGGGCCGAATTGCTTCCGGGCCCCGTCGCCCCTGCAGTCGTCACCGGGTGGCGGCTCCGCTCGTCACGGTTGCCCAGCTGCCGTCCTTCACCTTGTACACGGTCAGTTGACGGTTGGCCGTGTCGCCGTTCCCGTCGAAGGCGACGCGGCCCGTGACACCGTCGAAGCCCAGCCGCGCCACGGCCTGCGGCAGTTTCGCCCGTGCGTCGCCGGGCAGGGTGCCGCCGTTGGCCGCCACGACGGCCTTCACCGCCTCGATGACGGTCCAGGTCGCGTCGTAGGCGTAGGGGCCGTACCAGCCGGCCGCCTCCGGGTACCCCGCCTTCCGGTACCGGGCGAGGTAGTCCTGCCCTGCCGCCGACTCCTCGGCGGGTACCCCGATGTTGGTCGCGAGGTCGCCGTCGGCCTTCGGGTTCGCCGTCAGGTACTGCTGGTCGAAGATGCCGTCGCCGCCCATCATGGGGACGTTCACCCCCGCCTCCTTGAGCTGCTGGGAGAGCGGCGCTGCCGTGTCGTAGTAACCGGCGAAGTAGACGGCGTCGGCGCCGGAGGACCGCACCCTCGTGGCGAGGCCCGCGAAGGCGCGTTCCGCGGGATCGACCTGCTCGGTACCGACGACGGTCCCGCCGAGCTTCGTGAACTCGGCCGTGAAGCCGGAGGCGAGGCCGGTGCCGTGCGCGCTCGCGTCGTCGACCACGTAGAGCTTGGTCTTCTTCGCCGTGCCGTGCAGGTACCGGGCGGCGAACGGCCCCTGGTCGACGTCCGTGCCAATGGTGCGGAAGTAGGTGGAGTACGGACGGGACTTGCTGCCCGCGGCCCAGTCGGGGCCCAGCGTCAGCACGGGGTCGGTGTTGCCCGGTGACACGTTGACCAGCTCCGCCCGCGCGAGCGGTGCCACCATGGTCCGGGCGACACCTGAGTTGAGGGGTCCGACCACCCCCAGCACCTTCTCGTCGGACACGAACCGGGCGGCGTTGGGCTCGCCCTGGGCGGGGTCGGCCCCGTCGTCCAGGGCCTTGATCTCGAAGTTCACACCGGGGACGTGCCGGGTTTCGTTCGCAGTCCTGGCCGCCAGGTCGGCGGAGTTCCTGATACCGACACCCATCGAGGAGAGTCCGCCGCTGAGCGGTGCGTCCACCCCGATCACCACCGTGACGGAAGAGGCTCCCGAGCCGCTGCCGGCCGCCCCGCCGCCGCCGCCGGGTGAGTCTTCACCATGAGCAAGGGTCCAGGTCAGGACGGAGCCCGTGGTGAGCGTGGCCAGCGCCGCAGCCAGGATCACGGAGCGCCGGGTGAGACCCCGGCGCCGAGCGGACGGCCGCTCGCCGTGCTCCGTCTCGGCCGCCGCCCGAAGCGTGACCGGGTCCTCGGCCGGGTCCTCGACGGAATCCTCGGCCGGAGGTACGGGCCCGGGCGGGCCGGTCGGCCGGTCCGGCACGGGGCGCGGCAGACTGCCCGCGTCGGATCCGGAGTCCACGAGCGTGGCGGTCCGCGGTGACGGCGTCGCCGATGGCGCCCGCTCCGGCGGCGTCGGAGCGGAAGCGTGCTCCGCCGCGCCGTCCGGTGCCGGTACGGGGTACGCCCTCGGATCGGGCGTGGGTGCGGGAAGAGGCTCGGGCTCGGACTCGGGTTCCGCGGGCACCGGCTCGTGCCCGGCGGATGCGTCGGCCCGGGGCGGGGAGGCCCGCAGCACCGACGCCAGCATCTCGGCCGCTTCCGCGGCGCCCACGCGCTGCGCCGGGTCCTTGGTGAGGAGCGCGTCCAGCACGGGCGCCAGCGGGCCGGCGTGGACCGGCTGCCGGTGCGGGCGGGTGAACACGGCCACGGCGAGGGCGTGGAGCCCCTCCGCCTCGAACGGCGGGCACCCCTCCACGGCGTGGTAGAGGGTTGCGCCGAGCGCCCACAGGTCGTTGGCCGGGGTCGGGCGCTTTCCCTCCAGCTGCTCCGGCGGCATGTACTGCGGCGTCCCGATGACGATCCCGCTGTGGCTCAGCTTGGTCGTGGCGTCCGCGAGGTGGGCGATGCCGAAGTCGGTGAGGACGACGCGGTCCTTGGTCAGGAGCACGTTGTCCGGCTTGATGTCGCGGTGGACGATCCGCGCCCCGTGCGCCTCGGCCAGCGCCCCGAGCATGGCGGCGCCGATCTCGGCCACGCGCTGCACGGGCAGCCGGCCCCGGCTGCGGATGGCGGCGGCCAGGGACTGCCCGCGGATCAACTCCATGACGATGACGGGGGCACCGCGGTGCTCCACGACGTCATGGATGGTGATGATCCCGGGGTGGCTGAGAGTGACTGCTGCGCGGGCCTCACCGGTGAACCGCCTGAGGAGCGCGGCGCGGTCGTCGTCCTCCAGGCCCGGCGGGAAGAGAATCTCCTTGACGGCGACCTCGCGCCCGAAGAGCTGCTGGTCGATGCCCCGCCAGACCCGGCCCATGCCGCCCTGACCAATGCGTTCGACCAGCTGGTAGCGGTCGGCGATGAGTTCGGGATTCTGCTCGGTCACGCGCACACTGTAGGTCCTGCCGAGCCGATCGGGTGACGAAAGAGTGGCTTGATCACACCCACGGGGACGAGGGCACGATGTGCCCGGCAGGCGGCACCGGTGCCCTTCGCCGTTTCGCAGCACGCCGGCGAAGCGGCTCGGCGGATCCCGCCCGGGCCGCAGGCGCTGACCCCGTCGCGTCACGCAAGGGCAGGGGCAGGTGCCGCAGCCCATGACGGTTGTCACGCACGGAAACGGACGAGCCAAACTGGTGATCGATTTTCGGCCGCCGGGTGGGTATGATCACGCGCAGCAAGGCCGTAGCGCAGAGGTCGTCGCGCCCACGCATCGAGCTGGAGGACGTCGGTTCGAATCCGACCGGTCTTGCGTCTACTTCTGCAGATCTCTCGTCAAGTCGTGATGGACGCCGGGCACCGGCGAAGGAAACCGGTGGAGTGGTGATGACACAGCCGACACCCGTACGCTGCCCCGCGATCGAGCACCCCTACCTGCCACCGGCCGACCCGGCCCGACTCGACCCGCTGCTGGCCCGGCTCGCCGCCGACCGGACCGTCGAGACCGACGAGACCTTCCCGCTCGGCACCCTGCGCACCGACGGCCGCGTCGACCTCTGCAAGCAGGGACTCGGCCCGGCCGGTGCGGCCCGGCTGCTGCCCGCCGCCACCGCCTCCGCGCACGCCACCCACCTGCTCCTCGGTACCAACGCCATCGGCGACGCGGGCGCCGCCACCCTGGCCGACGCCCTCGCCGGTGGCCACGGGCTGCACACCCTCTACCTCGGCTGCAACCGGATCGGCCCCGACGGGGTGGGCTCCCTCGCCGGCGCCCTCGCCGACGACACCACCGTCCGTGCCCTCTGGCTCAAGCGCAACCCGCTCTTCGGGGACGGCGCCCGCACCCTGGCCGCTCTGCTGCGCCGCAACACCGCGCTGCGCACCCTCGACCTGGTCAACACCGGGATCGGCGCCGACGGCGTACGCCTCCTGCTCGACGCCCTGCTGGAGCGCGAGCAGCCCCTGGAGCGGCTCTTCCTCGGCGGCAACGGCCTCGGTCCCGACGCCGCCCCGCTGCTGGCCGCCCTGATACGGGAGGCCGGGGTGCGCGAGCTGTACGTCCCCGCCAACCACCTCGGCGACGAGGGCGCCGCGACCCTCGCCACCGCCGCGGCCGGCTCCGCGCACCCGGTCCGTCTCGGGCTCGGCGGCAACGGCATCGGCGCCACCGGAGTGCGCAGCCTGGCCGCTTCCCTCGGCGGCATCGAAGGACTCGACCTCGGACGGACCATGTCCGAGCGCAGCCTCGGGTCGCCCGGCAACGACCCCGGCGACGAAGGGGCGTACGCCCTGGCCGCCGCCCTCCCCGGCAGTCCCCTGCGCCGACTGGAGCTGCGCCACACCGGCCTGACCGGGCGCGGTGCCAAGAGCCTGCTCGCGGCGGTGCCCGCCGACACTCCTCTGGAGTACGTCGGCCTGGGCCCGGGCCTGCCCCGCCGCGTCAAGCGCTCCTTCACCGAACGGCTCCGCCCCGCCCGGGCCGCACACCCGGACGTGCGCGCGATCGGCAGCGTGTACCGGTGAGCGTGGAGAACGCCGAACTGCCCGGCGGTCTGCGACCGGAGGACGGCCCGGCCTGGCAGCGGATCCGTCGCTACGCCGTGCCCGGCTGGATGATCGAGCGGGCCACCGCGCACCGGCTGGCCGGTGACTGGCGGGAGGCCTGCGCGGCCGCCGCCGTCGACGTCGGCTTCGAGCTGCCCGCGATCGAGGCCCGCCACGGCGCCGCCGTCGCCGAGGCCGTGGCGGAGGACCTGCGGCACTTCGCCCCGGACCTGCTGCGCTGGCACCTGCCGCGGCTCCTGGGCGGCCGCACCACCATCGCCCCCGCACTGCGGATCCTGCTCGCCTCCTACGGCGGCCCCGGGGGGCCGACCCTGTCGGTCACCACGCCCCTCATGACCGAAGGCTCGCAGCGGCTGAGCCTGCACTGCGCGCCGGCCCTCGCCGAGAAGCGGCACCGGTACACGGGGCAGGGTTTCGTCCAGGAGAACTGGACCGCGATCCGGCCGTTCTGGGACGCCCGGTATGCGTCCGAGCTGGGCGTGCGCTTCGCCGAGCCGGACGGTCTCGCCGAGCGGATCGCCCTGCCGTGGGCCCGGGAGGACGTGGTCGGGGCCTACGGGGCGGCGGGCATCGCGTGCGATCTGACCGTCCCCGCGCCACAGCCCTACCAGCGCCCGGCGGACCCGAAGGCCCTCCTCGCGCGGATGCCCGTCGACCTCACCCGGCTCGTACCGGAGGTGGCGCGGCTCGTGGCGGCCGGAGCCGGTGACCGGTACCGGATCGCGGCCGACTGGCGCTCCTCCCTCCTGCTGGAACACGCCGGCCCCGACGGGCTCCGCGCCCGGATCATCGAACAGGCCGAGGCGTCCGCCGTCCCGGACCTGCCCCGGTACGCCTGGCAGCGGCTCCCCGATCCCGAACTGGTACGGACCGGCCGGACGGCCCCTCGCGAGCTGCACCCGCTGGTGGCCGACGCGTTGTTCCCCGGCGCCGGACCGGCGGTGGGTCCGCCCGGCCCCGACACGGGCAGGCCGGTTCGCGTGCGGTGTCGCGGCGGGTGGCACGAGGTGCGCTCGCGAGGCGGCGTACTCGACGTTCCGCACACCCCCGAGGAGCAGCAACGGGAGCGTGCCATGCGGGCGTTCGGCGGCGCGGTCTCGGGGTGCTTCGCCGTGCAGCAGACCTGGACCACGGGCGAGGGGCGGCTGCCGCGCGCCCTCCGGGCCCAGCGGCACGAGCTCTTCCTGCGCGCCCAGCACGGCGACACCCCGGGTGTGGTGGCACTGCTGGACGCGGGTGTGGACCCCCGGATCCGGGACGCCCGCGGCCGCACGCTGCTCCACACGCTCCACCTGCTCGACCACGACGTGCTGCTGCCCCGGCTGCTGGCGGCCGGGCTCGACCCGGAGGCGCGTGACAGGGCCGAGCGCACCCCGCTGCTGTCCGCCGTGCACTGGGGCGGTTCGGCAGACCTGGTCAGGGCCCTGCTGGCGGCGGGCTCCCGGATCGACGTCATCGACGAGATGGAACTGTCGCTGTCCCAGGAGGTCCGCCGCTACCAGCGCACCGACCTCGGCTTCCTGCGGGACCGTGTCGACGAGGAGTTCCCCGGGATCGGCGCCGACTGGTTCGACGAGCACATGGAGTACCGCGAGGAAGCCGAGGCGGACGAGGACGACGAGGACGACGACGCATGAGTGCACCCCAGCCGCAGCAGCCCGCCCGGGCCCTGGCGGCCGCCGACGCCCTGGGCGCCCGGCTGAGCGTCACCCGCACCGAACCCGCCACGAATCCCCAACTCGAGGCACTGGCACTGGCCGTGACCGCCAATCAGCCCGTCCTCCTGTGGGGTGAGCCGGGCATCGGCAAGTCCGCCGGCATGGAGCAGCTCGCCACCGCGCTCGGCGTGCGGCTGGAAACCGTCATCGCGAGCGTCCATGAACCCTCCGACTTCGCCGGACTGCCCATCGTCGGCGAGGACCCGGCCACCACGGGCGTCCCCATGGCCCCGCCGGACTGGGCGGTACGCCTTGCCCGCACCGGCCACGGGCTGCTGTTCTTCGACGAGCTGTCCTCCGCCCCGCCGGCCGTGCAGGCGGCCCTGCTGCGCGTCGTCCTGGAACGCCGGGTCGGCAGCCTCGAACTCCCGCCGGCGGTACGGATCGTCGCCGCGGCCAATCCGCCCGCCAGCGCCGCGGACGGCTGGCACCTCAGCCCGCCCCTCGCCAACCGCTTCGTGCACCTCGACTGGACGCACAACCCGCGCACCGTGGCCCGCGGCATGGCCGGTACCTGGCCCGAGGTGGCCATCCCGGCCGTCGATCCCGCCAAGGCCTCCGGTTCGGCCGCCCGGGCCCGCGGCGCCGTTTCCGGCTTCCTCACCGCCCGGCCGGGCCTGGTCCACCACATGCCGGCCGAGGCCGCCGGACGCGGCCGCGGCTGGCCCTCCCCGCGCACCTGGGAGATGGCCCTGCGGCTGCTGGCCACGGGGTACGCGGCCTCCACGGGCCGGGAGGCGCTGGCCGCCGCGCTCACCGGCGCCGTGGGCGAGGCCGCCGGGATCGAGCTGCTCTCGTACCTCGAACACCTCGACCTGCCCGACCCGGACCGGGTGCTGGCCGACCCGGACGCCTTCGCCCTGCCCGAGCGCGGCGACCGGCAGCTGGCCTTCCTCATCGCCGTGGTCGCGGCCGTGCAGAGCGAGCTCACCCGCCCCCGCTGGGAGGCAGGCTGGGCGGTCCTAGCCAAGGCCGTGGACGCGGGCGTGCCCGACGTCGCCGCGCGCGCCGCCGCCGACCTCGCCGCGATGCGCGACCTCGCCTGGCCGGTGCCCGCCGGCATCGACGCCTTCGTGGAACTGCTCCAGCTGTCCGGCTCGTTGCCGGGCGGCAACTGAGCCGGCCCGCCGTGCGCCCGGACCTGGGCCTGGACCGCGCGAAGCTGCTGGCAGCCCGTTACAGGGCTGCCGAGGCCCGGCCGTACCTCGCCTCCGCGCTGTACGCCCTGACCGTGGTCCCCTCGGCCGGGGTGCGCACCATGGGCGTCGACCGGCACTGGCGCTGCTACGTCTCGCCCGCCTTCGTCGAGGCGACCCCGGTCGTCGAGCTTGCCGGGGTGTGGATCCACGAGGTGGCGCACCTGCTGCGCGACCACCACGGCCGGGCCGGGCGTCTGCCCGCCGCCGACCAGCGCGATGCGGTCCGGGTCAACATCGCCCAGGACTGCGAGATCAACGACGACCTGCTCGCCGACGGGCTGGCACTGCCCGAGGGCCGGATGGAGCCCCGGCTCTACGGCCTGCCCACGGGCGGCCTGTTCGAGACCTACCTGCCGGCGATTCCCCCGACGCCCCACGGACCGGACTGCGGTTCCGGCGCGCACGGCACCCCCACGCCCTGGGAACTGGGCGAGGACGGCGGCCCCGCCCGGGTCGGCCCGGTGGAGGCGGAGGCGCTGCGCCGCCAGACCGCCGAGGCCGTACGGGCCCACCGGCGCACCCGGGGCCGGGTCCCCGAAGGCTGGGCACGGTGGGCCGAGGAACTTCTGGAACCCTCCGTCGACTGGCGCCAGGCGCTGGCCGGAGCGGTGCGCGAGGCCGCCGCCTGGGCGTCCGGCGCGGTGGACTACACGTACCGCCGCCCTTCGCGCCGCACGCCCGCGCTCGGCGGCCGGGTGGTGCTGCCCAGTCTTCGCAGGCCGCTGCCGCGGGTGGCCGTCGTCATCGACACCTCGGGATCGATGGGCCCGGACGACCTCGCGGCCGCCCTCGCCGAAGTCACCGGCGTCCTGCGGGAGGTGGGCGTCGGCGGCAACCGGGTCGCCGTCCTCGCGTGCGACGCCGACGTGCACGCCGTGACCCGGGTACGCAGTGCCGGCGAGGTGACCCTGGCCGGCGGCGGAGGCACGGACATGCGGGTCGGCATCAGGGCGGCCCTGGCCCTGCCCGACCGGCCGAACATCGTGGTCGTGCTGACCGACGGGTACACCCCGTGGCCGGAGGAGACACCGTCCTGCCGGCTGATCGCCGCACTGGTCGGAACCTCCCCGCCCGCGCCCCCGCCCTGGGTGGAGACCGTACGCGTCGACCTGGCCACGTGAGCGCACCGGCATCAGCCCCACAACCGTGGGGCTGGAGGTGTGCGTGGTGCGGCACCGATCTGAGTACGTGCGCCCGTTCTGAGTACGTGCGCCCATGCGGACCTGGTGCACGGCAGGATGGAATGAGGCCATGAACACGCCCACTCCCCTCGAACCTCCGGCCGCGCGACCCCTGGACCGGCTGTGGTGGCCGGCCCCGGCCCTGTTCACCGTGGTGGCGGTAGTGGGCGGTGCGTGGAGCTACCACTCCGCTCCGATCGTCCATGGCCCGGCCTGGCTGGCCCTGCCGTACGCCGTTCCGCTGGCCCTGGTGGCAGCCTCCTGGTGGCTGCCGTCCCGCCCGGGCACACGGGCCCGCAGCCTGGTCCTGGGCGGGGCCGGCGCTCTCATCGCCCTGACCTACGCGCAGCTGGCGACCTTCGTGCTGTACACGGTGGCCTTCTTCCTGTGGGCCTTCCAGGGCGGAGGCTGAGGCCGACCGACTCCCGGCCGGGGCCGGCCGACTCTCCTGCTCTGCGCACCTGTTCCTGCTCGCCGCCGACGATGGTGGTGGTCGGCCCTGGGGGATCATGAGCGAGTGACCCGCCTACTGACTCGAAGTGACCTCCACGCCGTGCTGGAGCCGGTGTCCTGCATGGACGCGCTGCGCGACGGTTTCCGTGCGGCCGCCTCCTCGGCGGTCGGGCAACGGATACGCACCGACCTGCCTTTTCCCGGAACGGCCACGGCCCTGATCCCTGGTGTGCTGCCTGGCATCGAGGCGTACACGGTGAAGGTCAACGCCAAGTTCCCGGGAGCCCGACCGGCGCTGCGCGGAGTGATCTGCCTGCACAGCGGTCACGACGGGGAGCTGCTCGCACTGATGGATTCCGCCACCGTCACCGCATGGCGCACCGGACTGGCTGCGGCCCTGGGAACCCATCTTCTGGCCGGACCCGCCGCTGCTGAAGGATCGGTACTCGGAGTGATCGGCGCGGGTGCGCAGGCCGAGCTCATGGTGCGCGGCCTGACCGCCCTGCGCCCGCATCGCGCGCTGGTCGTTCACGACTCGGATCCGGATCGCGCCGACGCCTTTGCCTCGCGCCACAACGGCCGCCTCCTGGCGTCTGCGACGGAGGTCGCCGCGGCCGCGGACATCGTCCTGATGGCCACCTGGTCACGTACGCCGCTGCTCCGACTGGCAGATACGAGGCCGGGGCAGCACGTCACGAGTCTGGGAGCCGACGAACCCGGCAAGCAGGAACTCTCTGCAGATCTGCTGGAATCCGCACTTCTGGTCGTCGACGACCGGGAACTCTCGTCGAGCATGGGCGCCTTGGCGGCCGTCGGCCTGCCGGCCTCGGCGGCCGACGCCACACTCGGCGAGGTGCTGCTGGGCGACCGTCCGGGACGTACCGACGCAACTGCCCGCTCCGTCTACGCGCCTGTGGGACTTCCCTGGCAAGACCTTGCCCTGGCGTGGATCGCCTACCGACAGGCAGAACAGCACGACATCGGGCAGGAGATCGACCTGCTGGCCTGACACCTGCACGGGGCAGCGGCGGACGGAGAATCAACCTGCATAGAATGCCCGTGTGATCTTCATTGTGGTGAAATTCTCCGTCAAGCCCGAATACGTCGACGCGTGGCCCGACAAGGTCGCGCCGTTCACCCAGGCCACCCGCGCCGAACCCGGGAACCTCTGGTTCGAGTGGTCACGCAGCCTGGAGGAGCCGAACACCTACGTCCTGGTCGAAGCCTTCCAGGACGACGCTGCCGAGGCGCACGTCACCTCCGAGCACTTCAGCTCCGCGCTGGAGACCATGCGTCCGCTGGTGACCCGTACGCCCGAGATCGTCAGCACCACCATCGAGGGCGCGACCGGCTGGAGCCGGATGGGCGAGCTCCAGATCGACGAGTGACGGATCCAGCTCCATGCGGACGAACAGTGCTCCGGTGTGAGGGGGCACCGGCGGCGCGCAGGGTCTGTACAGCCCTGCGTCACAGCCGGCCGACCCTCTTGATCACCTCGGCGGTCGCAGCCCGTCCGGGACGATGACGGCATGGGGCCGTCAGTGCACTTGGATGCCGGCGCCGTACGGCTTGCCACCGCTGTGGCAGATCGCCGTACTCGTGGTGCCGACGCGCCGCCACGTCGGGTCGTACACCGTGTAGTCCCTTGCGAGGAGCCTGTCGCACCGGGTGTAGACGCGGAACTCTCCGGTTCCGTTGGTACAGGTTCCTGCGGCGGTGGTGCTGGACTTGTACCAAGTGCTGCAGTCGTACGGATCGGCGGCCGCCGGGGTGGCGGCCGCGACCGCCAGTCCGATGCCCAGAACCATGGAACTGATCAGTGACAGAACGCGTTTCATCGTGGTTCGTCCCCTCCCCATGACCGGTCTCTTCGAGCTCCCGGGTCTGCTCTCCACTATCCGGCAATGGGCAGCCCGCCCTCAACTTCCGGGGTCCGAAACGGCTCCTTTCCGGTCGGGGCGCGGGCGGGACTGCCGTGCGCCGGTGCTCAGACCGGCGTACGCTCCACCGGGATCCACAGCTCCGCATTCGCCTGCGTCCCGTCCTGCGACACCCGGGTGCGGAGGATCTCGGGCCCCGGCCGGCTCCGGTAGGGGTTGGACGGGAACCACTGGGTGAACACGTCGCGCCACAGGTACTGGAGCGTCTGCGGAAACGGGCCGGAGCTCTCGAAGACGGCCCATGTTCCGGCCGAAACGGTGAGCACGTCCATGTCCTCGGGTGCTGCGGCGCTGGTCACCGCCCCGTGGTAGTAGTCGAGTTCGGTTCCCTCCGCACGGCTGTCGTCCAGGTTGTCGCTCGCCGAGACGATCCCCTGCGGCTCCTGGTCGGACAGGCTCTCGATGCGCTGCAGCGTCTCGTGACCGATCGCCCGGATGAAGGTGGCGATGGCCGGATTCATCCCCTCGTGCACGAGGGGGACCCGAGCCTTCCTGCCGACCACACGGAACTCGTCCTTATCCACGACCTTGTACTTCATGCTGCTGCTCCCTTCGACGATGAGGCGGAAGGACATCCGTGGCTGGGACTGCAGAGTCGCACCATTGCGCCTGGCCTCGCCCGGACCGATGCCGTGCATGGCCCGGAACGCACGCGCGAACGCCTCTCCCGAGGTGTAGCCGTAGCGCACCGCGATCTCCAGGAGCGTCCGCTCCCCGCCGAGCACCTCGGCGCCCGCGACCGTCAGCCGCCTGCGCCGGATGTACTCCGACAGCGGAATCCCCGCCAAGGCGGAGAACAACCGCCGGAAGTGGTACTCCGACGTCACTGCGATCCGCGCCAGGTCGGCCACCTCGATCCGCTGATCAAGGTGGTACTCGATGTGCTCCATGGCCTGGTTCAACCGCTCCAGCACCTTGCCCGCCCTTCCCTTTCGATCACCCACGCTATGAGGGACCCGCCCTGTCGGACCCGACATCCTGTGCCCGGCCCGGTCGGGTACCCCATCGTGCCGAAGCCTCACCGCGTGGACCGGCACCGGGTGTGGGCCGGCACACGGCCCAGGCCGGCTTCGCCGGCGCCGAGCAATGCAGGGATGGCCATGTTCGGCTGGGCCACGCGCAAGGACCGCTCGGGCGCGACCAGCAGCCCCCGGGGCAGGGGCCAGGCTTCGCGGGCGGGCGGCTGGAGGGGAGGCTCGTGTGGGTGGGACTGCCTCCCTTACGGCGGTGTCGGGAACCGGTGGATGGCGAAGCGGCGCGGCTACCTACGCACCCACCCCGGAAACGGTTCCAGACGCACCAGCCCGAGGACCTGGTCTTCGAGGGCGCCTGATGCTTTCAACCCTGCGCGGCGGCCACGAGAGCGGTGAGCACACGGTGAGTCTTGCTGTCGGGGAGCCCGGACAGCATCACCCCTCGTTCGAGCACCGCCTCTTCGAGCTTGCGCAGCTGGCGCTCGGCCCGTTCCTTGAACTTCTCCTCGTCGTCGCCGGCCTTGGGCTTCACACGGATCGAAGCCTCCAGGAAGTTCAGGCCGGCGGCCGACCACGCCTCCAGGTCGACCTTCAGGTCCTCGAGCGGAACATCGTCCACCTTCGTCGCGGAGATCGGCCCCAGAGCGACAAGCCCGTCGAACTGGACGTCGTGAGCGCAGGCATCCAGGAACTGGTCCTGCACCTCGTCGAACAGCGTGGCGGGATCGGACCCCTGTGTCACCGCGGCCGGCAATGCCCCCGGTGGGTGACTGCGCGCCAGGGAAGCCGCCAGAACGCGGCCGTTCCTCGACCAGTCCTCCTCGATCCTGTACGTGAGCGGATCCACCTCGAACGGGGCGGAGAACCGGCCGACCAGCTGCTCCCGGGTACAGGGACGCAACTTGACGACCAAGTCATCCTGACCGCCACCGACCCTGAGGCGTACGATCACTCCACCGTCCAGGAGCAGTAGCTTCCCCTGCGCGACACCGACCCGGTCCTCGGCGAACCAGATCCGACGCGTCATCAGCGCGCCCTGCGAAGCGCCGAGAGCCGACATCGCTCCCGCCACGTCGCCCTCGACATTGACCTTGATTTCCACCGGCAGTAGGTCCATGACATCGCTCCTGCACGCGTATGGAGAGCTCATGAAACCTAAGCGGTCGCCTGCCTACACGGACTTTCCGAAATCATCAGTCTCGAGATACACCTCGGCCACCACTTGAAGACAGGTCTCATATTGCGTAGGGAATCCATCCTTTCCTCCTGCGATGGCACCACCGCCAGTCTTATCAAGGTTGCCGCATTCTACTGCGCTTACGAACTTCGGCGGTCCGGACCGCCGGTACGGACCGCCTCACGGCGCCGTGTCGCCGATTCGCATCGCCAGCTTAACTGTGGACCCTTTCGACACCACCGATCCGCCTGGCGGGTCCTGCGCCTTGACGAAGACTGTCCCACCGCCGAAAAATGGTGGACGGATGTCGTCGGCGGCGAGGTCAGCGACATACGCAAGGTTTCCGAACTCGCCCTCCAAGACGATCGGCTCGCCGGTGAACGGGGCAGAGAAGACCCCCGGGAACGGGGATACGAGAAGATTGTGGTGAGGGCGGAACGAGAAGCCCAGGGTGGCGATTGGGAATTTCTCCACCATATTCGGGACCGTGACCCGGGTGGAATCACCGATCTTCGGGAGCAGGCGCGCGAAGTCCTCCGGAGCGGACTGGACGCGCATGCACGTGGTGGCATCGTTGGAGCACTTCGACATCTGCAACCGGATCGCATCCACCTGCTGCAAGCAGTCCTTACGCGCCTTGGCCAGCACCGCGTCATCGACGTTGCTGCCATCCGCATTCTTGAACTGGTCGATGTTCTTGCGGACGAAGTCGATGTCGTTGATGACGGTGCTGAACCCGTCCAGCAGGCTCGCATTGAAGGTCAGCACGTCCTGCTGGTTCTGCACGTCGATGAACGTGAGCTCGTCGCCGGGGAGCGCCAGTTCCCTATAGTCGTGCACCAGCATCGAATACGGCACGCCCTGGTCGACTCCGACCAGGGTCGGGAACACGCGAGCCTTCTGCATGATCGCCTCGAGGGTGGTCTCGGTCCCTGTATTGGAGCCACCGGCTTGGAAGACGTAGACGCTCACGTCGAGCTTGTTCCTGGAGGCGGCGATCTTCGAGGAGATGTCGGCGTCGAGCGAGCCGCCCGCGACACCGGGTACGCCTGCGCGGGCATGAATCTCCCCCGCGATCGACGAGCGTTCCGTCGTGTCCAGGCTCTCCACCTTGTAGATCGCGAAGTACTCGCCCCCGGTTTTGATCCCGAGGACGAACCGGTCCCCGAACCGGTCGCGGAAACGGGCGGTCTTGTGTTCGCGCAAGAGGTCTGCAGCCTCCTCCGACAGCACCGGGTTGTCCAGTGTCCGGGTCGCGTTGAAGACCTGGACGCCCACCACCACGTAGAGCGAGTAGCTGTTCACCGCGATGTCGCTGGCGAACTTGAACTTCGCGCTGGCATCACCAAACATGCTCCCCGTACTCACGTCGACGGAGATGCCCAGTGCCTGATGCAGGACGCTCGACTCCTGCACGATCTGCAGGGTCTTCGTCACGGTCTGCCCGCCGGCCTGCGCTGGCGCCGTCAGCGACGTACCCGTCACCGCCGGGCTCTTGGTCGCTACGCCGGTCAGCACGTCGTAGCCCAGGCCCACCTTCATTCCGTCCAGGAACGGGATCTCTGTCTGCGCCGCCATCGTCGCCTCGCTCAGACTTCCGGTCCGAAATTCTCCTGCAGTGGGGACACTCTGACGTGCAGCACGCTGCCGTCCGGAACAAACGTGCCGGCCTCGGGAGTCTGTCCGACGATGGTGCCCGCGTCGGGCAACGGGGGTGAGCCCAGCGCCCCGAAGTCCAGTTCCTCAGGGTTGTCGATGATGAAGTAGAGCCCCTGCTCGCCCAGGAGGTCCACGACCACCCGGTTCTTCGTGAACTGAAAGAGCCCGGAGGACGTTACGGCCTTCGTCCCGATCAGGTGCGGAACCCGCTGCAGAGCCGGACGGGGTTCGCGCAGGATCGGCAGCCGGCTCGTGAAGTCCTCGGGTGACTGGGTGAAGTGCACACAGGTGGAGGCATCCCGGGTGCAGTCGGAGATGGCCCTGGTCAACTGGTCGACGATGGCCAGGCACTGCTGACGGGCCTGCTGCAGGGCCACGTCGTCCGGCGGTGACCCGTCCGGATTGTGGAATCGATCGAGATGCTTGCGGATAAAGCCGATATCGTTGACCAGCGTCGTGAAGTCGTTCAGCAGCCGGGAATTGAAGAGGAGGCACTCGGTCTGGTGCCCCTGATCGAAGAAATTCAGATTGTCACCCGGGAGTTTCAACCCATTGTACTCGTCGAGGAGGACCTGGTAGGGAATGGCTTGGCCGCCCGAGACCAGGGTCGGGAACTTGTGCGCCTTCTCGATCATCTCTGACAGCGCCGTCTCCGTCTCACTAATCCCGCCGGCCGAGTACACGAAGACGTTCACGTTCAGCTCGTTGCGCGAGGTGGACTTCATGCTCTCGACGGCAGCATTCAGATTGGCCCGCAGGGCTGGGTTGTGGAAGCTCGCCGAGATTTGCGCCGCAACGTCAGTGCGCTCCTGCTCGTCGAAACTCTGCACGCGGTATATGGCGTAGTACTCACCACCGGATTTCAGGCCGGAGATGTATCGGTTGCCGAAGCGCTCACGAAAATGATCCGTCTTCCCGATGGTCAGCAGGTCGGTCGCGTCCGGAACGAGAGCCGGCGCGTCCACCGTCACGCATGAGTTGATTACCTCCACCGCCAGCACCGCGTACAGGCAGTACTGCGTTACCGCGCACCGGTTCGCGAACTGCATCTTCGCCGTCGCGGAGAAACCCGCGTAGCTGCCGGACACTGCGGCGGACAGTCCCAAGGCCTCCTGGAGCGAGTTGGACTCCTGCACCAGGCGGAAGGTCGTCGTGACGGTCTGCCCGCCGCCAGTCTGTGGCGGACTGGTCTGCGGGTTCTGGATGACCCGGGCGCTCGATGGGCTGCCGGTCAGCAGATCGAAGCCTAGGCCGACCTTCATCCCGCTCACGAATGGAATCTTCAGCTGCTGTCCCACGTTTGTCCTCCGGCGAAGGCGCGAACGCTGATCCGGCGGCTGCACCGAGATCCTCGCAGGTCTGGCGCTCGAAAGACGATAGGCCAACCCTCTTGCTTGGCTTGCTCTGCGGTGCAGGAGACGCCATGGATCTTGATGCCGGCGGGATCCAGAAGGGTGATGGTGCCGCCGTTGCAACTACGGCCGCAGCCGGTGCACAGAACCGGCCGTATACGGAGGCGTTGGAAATGTCGAGGGTGTGCTTGATGTGCGACACCGGGAATTCACCCAGCTCCTCGCCGGCGTCACCTTGCCGCGGAGGCGTCCTGCACGACCCTCGGATGCGGCTTGGGGCGGACTGCACGTGAAGCAGGGCCCACCCATCCAGGATGAACCCGTTCCACGGAGGGGACAACTTATGCCCAGCGCGCCGACCTTGCCCGTCCGACGACGCAGTTCCGGCCAGGGAGCTGTCCGGACCGGCCCTGGGTCCTGTTGGTCACCCCGGCCCGCGCGGCCAGCGCCGCCGTGCTCAGGTCGTCGTCCGGGTGGGTCGCGATGTGCTCGACGAGTGCGCGGACCGCGCCGTCAGGGGCCGCCGGGGTTGCGGTGAGCAGGCTCATCTGTGCCTGGTTCCCGGGCCGTTGCAGATACACCACGAGGTCCCGGGCTCCTCATCCAAAACCACCAGCCTCGCCAACCTGTCGGCCTCTGGTCCCTTCCCCATCCATATCCCCGCAGGTTCCGCGTGCATCTCCTACGAGAATCCCGGAACCATCGGGTCGTCGCGCAGTGCCGCGATCCGGTCCAGGGTCCGCGGGTGGTCGGGAGCCGAGGTGATCCCCAGCAGCCGCGCCCGCTCCTCGCAGTCCCAGAGCGATTCGGTGTGCGCCCGATCCAACCCGCCCCGGTCGATGGCGGCAAGCGCCTCGAGGTGGACGGCCCGCTCGTACGAGTGCGGGGTGTGCAGCCGGTAGCGCCGCAGCGCGGGCACGGCATCGGCTGCGGTGGCCCCGAAGCGGGCAAGCCGCTGCGCCGTCCGGTCGGGGCCGCACCAGGCTCGCGCGGCCCACTACTCGGAGAGCTCCGCCAGGAGCCCCGGCAGCGCCTCGGGGCCGGGGTGGTCGGCCAGGACCTCCGCCCCCAGCCGGGCCAGCCACTCCCGCTCGTCCGTCGCCCACCTGCGGGCCGCCGGCACAGCGAGATCCCCGAGACCAGCGACCGCCCGGCCCAGGACGGGCGGGGGCCGGCGGCCGTCCCGGCTGCCCAGCAAGGGTACGAGCGGGATCAGCTGCGGCACCGGGTCCCGGCGGGTCAGTGCGCGCAGGGCGTCGACCTTCGTGTCGTCGACGGTGCGGGCATCGGCCAGCAGGGCGAGCAGCTCCTCGTCGCTGAGTCCGTCCAGGGACGGGCGCGCGGCGAATGGGCGGGCCTGCACCTCGATCCCGAAGCGGGTCCAGAGAGCACTGCACCAGCTCCTCCTCTGCCCCGATCCGGGCGCGCGCGACGTCGCCCAGGTCTGACCACCACTCGGTCGGCCAGCCGACCGAGATCGACTCCAGCACGGGGACCCAGTGCTCTCCCTCCCGGACCTAGGTCCGCAGTCCCTCACGGGCCTCGTCCGATCCGCCGAGGGCGAGCAGCTCCAGCACTTCCGCGGCCCGCAAACAGCCGGACTCGTCCCCGGCCAGCAGGTCGACCACCGGCGCCGGGGACAGCCCCAGGTTCCGGACCAGCCGTGCAAGGCAGAGGGCTCGGTCGTCGGTCTGGTCCCACGTCCAGTCCCGGCGGATCCCGTCGTACGCAAACGCGGCGGCCCCTTGCGGATCCTGAAGCGCAAGCACCGCGCCCAAACCGCGCCCTCGTTGGAGCAGACCCTCGACCGAGTCGGAACGGGCATGGATCATCTCGTCCTCGTCACTCATCACCGGCACCCTGCCCGATCAGGGACCTGCCCCGCCACGCGGTATCGGCTTGCTCCGTCGAAGCGGGCGCTCTCTCCGGACCAGCCTGAGCGAGGCCCTCGTGTTCGAGCCAAGGAATGACGTCCTGCATCGGCGTGGTCCGAGACCATGCACCGGGCAACAGACAATCGGCTGAGCTGCGGAGCTTCAGATGTGGGCCCGGATCTGCTTCACAGGATGGCCCAGTCGGGCCGCCAGTGCCGTCAGCTCGTCCTCGCTGAACCAGAGGCGTTCCGGGTTCCAGATGGCGATCTCGAACCGGGCGAAACCGCAGGGCCAGTCGTAATCCAGCATGTCCAGGGTGGTTGATCCTCCACAGCACGGGACTTCGACCGCGAGTGTGGTGAACCCGTCGTCGCAGTGAGCCTCCAGGAGGTCGCCCCACCACTCCGTGTCGATGGCTGCCCGGCACAAGGGGCAGCCGATCCGCTCCAGGTTCTCCCCACAGTCGACGGCGGTCACCACGTCGTGCCACGTCACGTCGATCTCCACGTCCACGCCGTCGGCAACTCCGGGACTGAGGTCCTCGACGAGCTCAATGACGCGATCAACCGCACCCCGATCCGGCTGCCACTGCGGATCGCTCGGAATGATCGACAGGACGTCGTCGCTCATGATTTCCCCACCTCGTCAGGCCCCTGCAACGGTGCGCCGCGATATTACCGATCGCACGTTCTGAGCCCTGACCTGGCCCGTCCCTGACTCCTCTTGCCGGTCATGGTCACGACGTACGGAGCGAGCGCAGCACGGCGCATGCTCGTCTCGTCGGTGCGGGCGACGTCGAGTGTCCGGTCGCCGGACCCGGTGGCGCTCTCGCCGTAGCGCGCCACGCGGTCCCCGTCGCGCAGCAGCACCACCGCCCGGCCGTCCCGCTCGCCGGCGTACAGGAGTTGGGGCGGCTCTGCCGGCGGGTCGGCCGAGGTCCGGGGCGTCGTGGTGACCGGGATCGCGCCCGGTGCGGCCCATGCACCGAGGGCTCGGGCGAGCAGGTCACGGTCATCGGTCCGCCCACCGCGGGCGGGCCAGGCGGTGAAGTCGACCCGGGCGGTGTCGGACCATGCCTGGGCGGGCACGCGCCGGAGCCGCGCGGGGTCCAGAGCCCTGGAGGCCGCGGGGCCGGCCGCCGGCCTCACGCCCGGATCCGGAGGCGAAGTGCTGACGGAGAGCACGGTGAGGATCACCGCCAGCGTACCGAACACGGCCCGGCCGACCCGTGCCCGGCGGCGTCGGAGCAGCAGGTCGGTCGGGCGGGCGGGCGGGCGCTGACGATGCTCGCATCGAACTCCGGTCGGCGCAGGGTCTGGAGAAGCGATTCCTCGACCGGCAGGGCGAGGGCATCGCGCACGGCGCGGGCGGGATCGGCTGCCCCGGCCCGCCCGAGGAGGCGCACCGCCTCGACCTCGGCCAGGCCGTCCAGGTGGTGCAGGACGAACGCCGCCCGGACCGGGGCGGGTTGACCGCCCAGGGCCTGGGCGGCCTCGTCGATCCCGCCCGCCGGGGGCCACAGCCTCAGCCCCCACACGAACGGCAGGACCGGAGGCCATCCGGCGCGCGCCCAGGCGGCGCCCACGCGGCCCGAAGGGGCGAGGGTGTTGCGCAGGACGCGGGCCCGGACCAGTGCGAGGAGCCCGTCCGGGCCGCCCGTACCGCCCTCGGCTGCTGTGGGTTCCGTCGGTGTGCCGGGGCGGGGCAGCGCCCGCTGCACGGCCTTGTGGGCCAGCAGAACGCGGGTGTGCCGGCCCAGGGAGTCCGGGAGCGTCAGGTAGGCGAGCCGGACCAGGCGGGGGTACTGCTCGACGAGGACCGCCTCGGCATGCCCGACGGCGACCGAGCCGCATCTCTGAGTGGTGCTCACGCCTGCGTCAAACGAGTGAATCCTGGGATGGTCACACGCCGCGTTCCCGGGCCGGGGCACACACCGTCCGGCCCGGCGGCTTACAACGCGGCAGACCGGCCGCTCCGGAGAACGAACCAGGGCGTAGCCGGTACCGAGCCGCGCCCTCGTAGCCGTCTCGGCTGTCGGAGACCACCTCCTCCCTCACACTCGGCCCCTCTCATTCGTCCTGGAAGACCAGATCCTCGGGCGGGCGGGTCATCTTCAGCGTGGTCCCGTCGACCGCTACCACCTCGTCCAGGCCGGTCGTGAACTGCCCCGTGGACAGGATCAGGTAGCGGTCCGCCTCCTGATCGAGGAAGGCGCGGAAGCCGGCCAGGTCCGTGGCACCGAGGTTGAAATAGTCCGCCAGCTGCCGGAACAGCTTCGGCAGGACGACCGCGCCCTCGGCGGGTGTTCCGGTGTCGATGACCGAGCTCAGCCCGGTGACCGTGGCCCCGGTCAAGGTCTTGTCCACCTTCCACACACCCTTGGCCGGAGCCGACCTCGCCTGCTGGACCGCGGCGGTCACCGCGTTGCGCAGGTCGTGGAAGAGGGTCTCGTAGTACAGCGGGTAGGCGAGACCCTCCGAGATCAGGTGGTGGTTGAGGGTGGTCTGCAGCATCGGGATGTCCATGAACACCTGCGTGCCGCTGGCGGCCGGTGGAGTGCCCTTCCCGGCGAAGGCGATGCAGCGGTGGCTGGGGTCGACGCCCCGCGTCAGGATGAAGCCGGGCACGCTCGCGGGCACCGTGGAAGCAACCTTCCCGTCGGCACCCCACACCACATCCGTGAACCCCACCCAGTCCAGCAGCGCCTCTCTCGCCGCCTCGGCGTACGGGGGCGGCTGGGCGACTACGGGGCCCGTACGGGAGTAGTGGGTCTCCAGCGAATCGATGGCCTCCAGGCGGAGCTTGCCCCGGCCGGCCCCGTTGCGCTTGACCCGGCGTGGCCCGCCGATGAGATCCCACTCATCCGGCTTGTCGGGTTGGAAATGGATGGTGTCCCCATCCGGCTGGGTCTCCACGATCTCGTACTGGCCCTTGATCAACAGCATGGGCATGACGGCACAACTCCTCTCCCACCCCCGGAGGGGACTACCACAGGACGTCATCACTCACTGTAACCATAGAGGGGTATCTATAAACTCTGCGTGATGAACGCGAAGGAGTACCCGGACAGCTGACATCACTTGACGAACTGGCGGACGGGCTCGCGGACCCGGACTGCGACCTCAATGAACTCGCGGAGATCGAGGAGGAGCTCGTCAGCGCCCGGAGACGGGAGCTGATTCCCCACCTGGAGGCGCGTCTCATGGCCGCGGTGGAAGCGGGCGACTCGTACGCGCGTCACGTACTCGCCCGGATCCTGGCCGAGACGGCCGGCCGCGCGTCCCTCGCCGAACTGGTGCGCGCCTTCTCCCGCGATCTCGGTGACGACCAGGACTCCCTCTCGACGACGCTCCACGTACTCGCGCAGGAGGATCCGGCTGCCGCGCGCGAGATCCTCCTGCCCTACGCCGTCAGCGACGACGGGGACCTTCGCAGGGCGGCGATCTGGCTGCTCGGCTTCGTCCCCGAACCCTCCGATCTCGACCTGCTCGCCACCGCCGCGCAGGACTCGGACGAAAGGGTCCGGAGCGTGGTCGTGGGCGCGCTGCAAGGCCACAGGGAGGACCCGGCCGCTGTCGACCTGCTGTTGGACCTGCTGTTGGACCTGCTGGACGATCCCTCCCCGCAGGTACGAGTCTGCACCCTCAGCACGCTGGGTTTCTTCCGGCAGCCCCGAACCCTGCCGAAGATCCGCCTCCTCGCGACCGACGACGATGCCCGTGTCCGTGGCTGGGTCGCAGTCGCCCTGGGCAGCTTTCCCGCCCCGGAGCCCGGAGACCTCGCGACCTCGGCCGTGCTCGATCAGCCGGCGGCGGACGCCGACCCGTACGTTCGTGAACACGCGGCCGAGGCACGTCACCTCAGGCTCTGACCCCAGGTCCACGAAATGACCTGAGGCCGCTTGTGGCACCCCTGCAGACGATGCCGTCCCACGGCCACGGCATCATGGCGACGAAGAGTGATCGAGAGGGCATGCCGTGACCGTGTACATCGTCCATGAAGATCCGGTCGGTCGGGCCGAGAGGAATTACATCGCCCAGGCCGACCTGGCGCCGTTCGGGCTGGACGGTGTGGAACAGTTGTGGCTGAAGCCCCTGGGCGACGGCACCTTCGCCGTTTCCTGCATCCCGTTCCGGACGTACGGCCTTGCCCTCGGCGACCGTGTACGTCTGTCGGAGAGCGACCAGGTCAGCGAGATCGTCGAACCCTCTTCGCATCGCGTCCTGCGGATGCTGCTCATGCCCGCTCCGACCCCGCAGCAGTTGACGGAGACGACCGATCGGATCCGCACCGAAATCAATGCCGCAGGCCTGCTGAGCGAATGGAGCGGAGACCGCCACGTCGCCGTCGACGTCCCGCCCGGGGCACAGCCTGCGGCGCTGTTCGACATCATGCAATGCGAGGTGTCCGCGGGACGCGCCCACTGGGAGTGGGCCGACACCATGCCCTTCCCCGACGGGCGCTGAGCCGGGCCGTATCCGTCAGCCGATGACGAACGCCGGCAGGTGCTGCTCCATCACTGCGTCATGCGGCAGAACAAGACCGAATCGGCTCTCTATGAGCGCCAGGGTGTGGCGGTCGCGGTCGCGGTAGGACTCGCCGTCCGGTCGTGCGTACTCGCCGTCCGGGTGCAGCACACCAGCCGCTATCAGCTCCGGCAGCAGAAGGTCCGGCTGCTCACCCCATCGCCAGACCTCTTCGCCGATTCCGAAGCTGCAGACGTCCGCACCGTCCCTGGCGTAGGCGAACATCGCCGGCGGATGGTCCGGTGAGGGATCCAGGTGGATGGCTTCCACTCCCGTCCGGGAGATCTCGGCCAGCCGCTCGCTCCCTTCGCCCAGCCCGTACTCAACGGCGAAGGACCAGCCACCGCAGGCACCGACCCGCACGATGTCGTCGTCGTCCGTCGACAGGTCCAGGACCAGGTTCCACGCCTCGGTTTCCGTGATCGGTGACACGACGGATCCGGGCGTGCCGCCCATCCGTACGGCCAGCTCCTCCGGTTCGATGCCACGCGCGAAGACCACGCGGTGCTGCCACTCGTCCTGATCCACGAGCCACTGAATGCCGCCACCCATGACGCCCACCACCCCTTTCACGGGCACAGGCCGTCCCTCCGTCCGTGCCACCGAAGTGATCACCCTAAAGGCTGCTGGCTCTCGACCGGTTCCACAAGGTGCCCCACCCCGACATGTGGTGGCGGAGGCGCCACCCCCGCATACTCACCGGCTCCCTGGGCCGGTCCCTCCGTTCCGCCTGCGCACTCGGCAGCGATCAGGAGGAGACCTGACCCGCGCCGCCCCCGGACTCCGCCGGGAGACCGTCACCCGGCCGGCTCGTCACATCCCCCGGTGACGGCCCACCGTCCGAAGGTGCCCTTGGCCACCGCGAAGAGGTCGCCGTCACCCGCGTCACACAGACCGTCGAGCCGACGGCCCGACGAGTACCGCGAGACGACCTGGCCGTCGAGCCCCAGCCGGAAGATCACACCGCTGTCGGCGCCCACCAGGGTCCCGTCGGCGCAGGGCACCACTCCGGTGACCAGCCGGTGGCCCGTGCCGGTCCCGGTGGTCCGCAGGACGGTGCCGTCGGCGGGGTCGACCGCGAGGTAACCGGTGTGCGGCCGGCGCATCCAGAGCGCTCCGGCCGCGTACGTGAAACCGGCGAACGGTTCGTACGCATGGTGCCAGTCGACCGTGCCCGAGCCGAGCCCGAAGGCGGTGAGCGCGGACCGGCCGCAGCCCGCTGCGACGCGGTCACCGCCCAGGGGCGCGAACACTGCGCCGTCCCATCCGGGCAACGGCTCCGGCAGACGCCACCGATCGAGGTGACCTCCGCCGCGCGCATCGACCAGCACCGCCTCGGCGCCGGTACCGGTCAAGACCCCGCCGCCCCACGCCAGGGGCTGCACCCATTGCGCCGAGGACTCCTCGGTCCACCGCACGCGCCCGTCGGCCAGGTCCAGCCCGGCCATCGGCGTGTATCCGCGCCAGCCTCCGACCACGACGGTGTCGTCCGTCGCCGTCAGGTGTCCTGTGAACCGCGGTGTCCGGACGCTCCACAGCACCTCGCCGGTCCCCAGGTCGACGCACGACAGCAGGTCCGGCTGCTGCGGCAGCACCAGTACGCGGTCTCCCGCGAGCACGATCGCACGCGGCCAGGTGCCCACGGGAATGTCCCAGCGCACCGCGCCGTCGGTCCGCCCCACGCACACCAGCCGGGTGCGCCGCTCGTGCAGGACGACGCAGTCCGGCCCCACGGCGAAGGCGGAGTGGGCACCCCTCTGGTGCAGGTCTCGTTCCCAGCGCACGGTGACGATCACCGGGTCATCCCATCACACGGCGGCGTCCCGGTAATGCCCGCGCTCAACCGCGGCGGCCGACGCGGCGAGTTCAGTCCTGCTTCGGGCTGGTGTCGGGCTGGGTCTGGGCGCGCCTGGTGACGACGGCCGCGGCCGCGATCGCGCTGGTGGCGAAAGCGAGGGCGAGCATCCACCGCTGGTCGAAGGTGTGGCCGGTGGCGTGGTCGAGGGAGTAGCGGCCCGCACCGGCGAGGCCGATGGC
>NZ_JBSGXU010000094.1:0-30828 GCF_053610205.1 Streptomyces sp. NPDC054932
CCCGCCGCCGGCCCGGGCCGACGCCGCCCCGGGCCGCGGACCCCCCGAGGGGGCCCGGGCCCGGCATCAGCTGGTCCCGCGCCCCTTCCGGTACCGCGTCAGGAAGCGGCCGGCGGTGTCGGCCCGCCGGGAGCGTCCTTGTGCGCGATCTTCCCCAGGGCGTCCTTCGCCTTGCCCGTCCCGCTCGTGATCTGGCCGCTGTACTTGCCCTTGGTCTTGGCATCCACGGCCTTGGCCACCTTGTCCAGACTCTCGCCGATCCTGCCCTCGTGCTGGAGCGCGAGGTCGCCGACCTTGTCCTTCGCGGGAGCGATCTTGGCCTTCAGATTGTCCAGCAGGCCCATGGGTCACCTTCCGTTGGCGGTCGCTACGTGCGGGCGCCCTCGCCGGTCTCGCTGTCCGCGGCCACCTCGGCCGACTGTTGCTTCGGAATCTCCACGGCTTCCACCGGTTCGCTCTCCGCAGCAGCAGGCTCGGCCCCTTCGGCCGCACCGGACTCCGCCGTCAGGTCAACCGCCGCGACCTCCTCGGTCACGACCTCGCCCTTACGACGAAAAAACCGATCAAAAACGCCCATGTCTACTCCCGTAACGTTACTCGTGTGAGCGAAGTTCCGCGTTGGCCGGACCGGCCTGCGCCGGGCGTACGCAGGGCGTAGGCACGGCCGGAACCTCGCCAGGGCAACGACCCCGACCCGACCCCGTCACGTAACTCGATCGGGTACATGGCCGTGTCTTGACGGGGGGCTGCGAGACTGGGGCGGTGAGGAAAGCAGCCCCCGCCCCGCGGGTCATCGCCGTCGTCGGTCCCACCGCGGCAGGAAAGTCCGACCTGGGCGTCGCCCTGGCCCGCCATTTCGACGGCGAAGTCGTCAACGCCGACTCCATGCAGCTCTACCGGGGGATGGACATCGGCACCGCCAAACTGACGACCGAGGAGCGCGGCGGCGTCCCGCACCACCTCCTCGACATCTGGGACGTCACCGACACCGCCAACGTCGCCGACTACCAGCGGCTGGCCCGTCTGGAGATCGACAAACTGCTGGCCGAGGGCCGCACCCCCGTCCTCGTCGGCGGATCCGGCCTGTACGTCCGGGGCGCCCTGGACGTCATGGAGTTCCCCGGCACCGACCCCGAGGTCCGTGCCCGGCTGGAGGAAGAGGTCACGCTGCGCGGATCCGGCGCCCTGCACGCCCGCCTCGCCGCCGCCGACCCGGCCGCCGCGCAGGCCATCCTGCCCAGCAACGGCCGCCGCATCGTCCGCGCGCTGGAAGTGATCGAGATCACCGGCCGCCCCTTCACCGCCAATCTGCCCGGCCACGAGTCCGTCTACGACACCGTGCAGATCGGCGTCGACGTGGCCCGGCCGGAGCTCGACGAGCGGATCGCGCTGCGGGTGGACCGGATGTGGGAGGCCGGGCTGGTGGACGAGGTCCGCGCGCTGGAGGCCCGCGGCCTGCGCGACGGAATCACTGCCTCCAGGGCCCTTGGCTACCAGCAGGTCCTTGCCGCTCTCGCGGGCGAGTGCACCGAGGACGAGGCCCGGGCCGAGACCGTCCGGGCGACCAAGAGGTTCGCCCGCCGCCAGGACTCCTGGTTCCGCCGCGACCCGCGCGTGCACTGGCTCAGCGGGGCCGTCGCGGACCGGGGGGAACTCCCCGGACTCGCGCAGTCGTTGGTCGAACGAGCGGTCACAGCCTGATCACGTGATGGCATCGGGACGCCTCACGCGCCAGTAGCGGGGCCGGGGGCGTGCCATCATCAAACTCCAGCGGGTGCGGTCACCTGCGATGAACGGCGGCGTACTGAGTCCGAGTGGGGAGGGCGCGTGGCGATGGAGGCCGGCCCTCGCGACACCGGGCGGGACGACACCCGGAAGGAAGCGGACCCGATGCTTCTGGACGGGACGGACGGGCCCGCGGGACTCGGGCTGCCCGCCGATCCGGCGCGACTGACGCCCGACGGCCCGGACGCCCCGGACTCCGCCGAGGCGGAGGCCGCCGCCGGACCCGAGTTCGAGGTCGAACTGCGCCCGCAGCGCCGACTGCGCCTGTGGCAGATCGCCCCCATCGCGATGCTCGCCGCCACCGGTTCGCTGATGTTCGCCTTCCCGCTCGCCTTCGAGTTCGGTGACGGCGGAGCCGTGGTCGCCATGCTCGGCTTCCTGATCAGCTGCTGCGCCGGAGGCTGGGGAATGATGGCCGCCCGACGGGTCGGCTACACGTGGCCCGGTCTCCCGGCCCGGGGGAGCGGCCGCCGCCCGGACTGGCGCATGGCCGCGCTGTACGCCGTGGTCGCACTGGCCGTCGTAAGTCTCGCCGTGTACCGGGTCGCCCGGCTCCGCTGACCGCCCCTCGGACGCTCCGGCCCCTCTGAGCCGGTGCTGGGTACCATGGGCGGGTGACGCAGACCACCCTCTCCTTCCTCAAGGGCCACGGCACCGAGAACGACTTCGTGATCCTCCCGGACCCGGACAACGCCATCGAGCTGCCCGGGTCCGCCGTCGCGAAGCTGTGCGACCGGCGCGCCGGCATCGGCGCCGACGGCGTCCTGCACGTCGTCCGGACCGCCGCGCACCCGGAGGCCGCGCACCTGGCCGACGAGGCGGAGTGGTTCATGGACTACCGCAACAGCGACGGCTCCATCGCCGAGATGTGCGGCAACGGCGTGCGGGTCTTCGCCCGCTACCTCCAGTACGCCGGACACGTCGAGCCCGGAGACCTCGCCGTCGCCACCCGAGGCGGCATCAAGCGGGTGCACCTCGACAAGGGCGGCGACGTCACCGTCTCCATGGGCCGCGCCGAGCTGCCCGAGGGCGAGGTCACGGTCAGCGTCGGACCGCGGAGCTGGCCCGCACGCAACGTGAACATGGGCAACCCGCACGCCGTGGCCTTCGTCGAGAGCCTCGACGACGCCGGAAACCTTTTCACCGCCCCGCCGTTCAGCCCGGCGTCCGCCTACCCGGCCGGGGTCAACGTCGAATTCGTCGTCGACCGCGGTCCCCGGCACGTCGCCATGCGCGTCCACGAGCGCGGCTCCGGCGAGACCCGCTCCTGCGGCACCGGCGCCTGCGCCGTCGCCGTGGCCACCATCCGGCGCGACGGCGCGGACCCGGCCGTCACCGGCGAACCGGTCGCGTACACCGTCGACCTCCCCGGCGGAACCCTGATCATCACCGAACACCCCGACGGGCAGATCGACATGACCGGACCCGCCGTGATCGTGGCTGCCGGTGAGTTCGACGCGGCCTGGCTCACCGAAACGGCTTTCGGCTGAAGCTTCCCTCTAATGGGTGATCCGTTTCACGCTGAGCGAGAGGTGGACTGCGCCACGTGGTGGGGTCGGTAACATCAGGCACCGGCCCTGAGGGCTCACCCCATGCCCGCCACCGCCGGTCGAAGCCGCCGGAGGTGCCCATGAGTGCAGAGGCCACGAACCCCGAAGCACACCCCGAAGCGCGCCCTGAGCTCCGCAGACGGGGGCGGACCAGGCTCGATCTGCGCCGGCTCGGGCGTGCGGCCCTGCTCGGGCCGACGTCCCGGGACCGGCTTCCGGACGCGATCGGCCACGTGGCCGAGGCGCATCGCGCCCACCATCCGGACGCTGATTTGTCCGTTCTGCGGCGTGCGTATCTGCTCGCCGAGACCTCGCACCGCGGGCAGATGCGAAAAAGTGGTGAGCCGTACATCACACATCCACTCGCCGTCACCCTGATCCTCGCCGAACTCGGCGCCGAAACCACCACCTTGACGGCCTCTCTGCTCCACGACACCGTCGAGGACACCGACGTGACCCTCGACCAGGTCCGTGCGGAGTTCGGCGGCGAGGTCTGCTTCATCGTCGACGGCGTCACCAAGGTGGAGAAGATCGACTACGGCGCCGCCGCCGAACCCGAGACCTTCCGCAAGATGCTCGTCGCCACCGGCAACGACGTCCGCGTCATGTCCATCAAACTCGCCGACCGGCTCCACAACATGCGCACCCTGGGCGTGATGCGCCCCGAGAAGCAGGCCCGCATCGCCAAGGTCACCCGGGACGTCCTCATCCCGCTGGCCGAACGGCTCGGCGTCCAGGCCCTCAAGACCGAGCTGGAAGACCTCGTCTTCGCGATCCTGCACCCCGAGGAGTACGAGAGCACCCGCGCGCTCATCGCCGCCCACGCCGGCGAACGCGACCCGCTCCCCGCCATCGCCGACTCCGTACGGAGCGTCCTGCGCGACGCCGGCATCGGCGCCGAAGTACAGGTACGGCCGCGGCACTTCGTCTCCGTGCACCGCATCGCGCGCACCCGCGGCGAACTGCGCGGCTCCGACTTCGGCCGCATCCTCGTCCTCGTCGGCGAGAACGCCGACTGCTACGCCGTACTGGGCGAGCTGCACACCTGCTTCACCCCGGTCGTCTCGGAGTTCAAGGACTTCATCGCCACCCCGAAGTTCAACCTCTACCAGTCGCTGCACACCGCCGTGGCCACCCCCGAGGGCTACGTGGCCGAGGTCATCGTGCGGACCCGGCAGATGCACCGCGTCGCCGAGGCCGGCGTGGTGGCCCTCGGCAATCCGTACGCCACCGCCACGCCCGACGCCGCCGCCGATCCGGACGAGGAGCGGGTGGACCCGACGCGGCCCGGCTGGCTGTCCCGGCTGCTCGACTGGCAGCAGTCCGCACCCGACCCCGACACCTTCTGGACCGTGCTCCGGGCGGAGCTGGCCCAGGACCGGGAGATCACCGTGTTCCGGGCCGACGGGGGCACCCTGGGCCTCCCGGCCGGAGCCAGCTGTATCGACGCCGCCTACGCGCAGCACGGCGAGGCGGCCCACGGCTGTATCGGCGCCCGGGTCAACGGGCGCCTCACCTCCCTGTCCTCCCCGCTGTCCGACGGGGACACCGTCCAGCTGCTGCTCGCGCAGGACGCCTCCTCCGGGCCCGCCGCCGAGTGGCTGGACCACGCGCGGACCCCCGCCGCCCGGATCGCCATCAGCAGCTGGCTCGAATCCCATCCCGACCGGGCCATGGCCACGACCTCGGCCGCGCGGGCGCCGCTGTCCGTGGTCGGGGCCCGCGGTGGCGGGGGCAACGCCGTCGCCGACCTGCCGGACGCCACGGTGCGGCTGGCCGGGTGCTGCACCCCGGTGCCGCCGGACGCCGTCGCCGGCTTCCTGGTCCGCGGCGGGGCCGTCACCGTGCACCGCATCCACTGCGCGGCGGTGGCGCAGATGCGCGCCGTGGGGCGCACCTCCGTCGCCGTGCACTGGCGGGCCACGGCCGACTGCCGGGTCACCCTGCTCGCTGAATCGTTCGGCCGCCCGCATCTGCTGGCCGACCTGACCGAGGCCATCGCCCGCGAGGGGGTCGAGGTGGTCTCCGCGACCGTGGAACCGCCGGTCGAGCAGCGGGTCCGGCACACGTACACCCTGCAGCTGCCCGACGCGACCGGGCTGCCGGCGCTGATGCGGGCGATGCGGGACGTGCCGGGCGTGTACGACGTCAGCCGGGCGTAGGCGGGGCTTCGTCACGGCGTCAGCCGGGCGTAGGCCGGGACGGCTCCGGAAGGTCCCGTTCGGGTGGACCCGTCGCGCGCCGTACGCGGCCGTGCGGCGGGCGCTGGTAAGCGGTGGTGGATGCAGCTCTCCTCCCCGCGCCTGCGCGCCGCCCTGCTCGCGGCGGCCTCCCTCACCCTCGTCGCCGCCGTACTGCCCCCGCCGACGCCCCTGGGCATCGGCGACCGGCTCTTCCCGGAGCTCGGGAACCCCGGGTACGACGTGCTCTCGTACGACCTGTCCTTCGCCTACAAGGACAACCTGAGCCCGCTCGACGCGGTCACCGTCATCGACGCCCGGGCCACGGAGCGGCTGGAGCGCATCAACCTGGACTTCACCCACGGCAAGGTGGCGTCCGCCGAGGTCAACGGGGAGCCGGCGCGGTTCGACAGCGTGGGGGAGGACCTCGTACTGACGCCCGCGCGCGCGGTGGCGCACCGGATGCCCCTGCGCATCACGATCCGGCACACCAGCGACCCGCGCGGCCGCGGGGACGGCGGCTGGGTGCCCACGGAGGACGGCCTGGCCATGGCCAACCAGGCGGACGCCGCGCACCGGGTCTTCCCCTGCAACGACCACCCCGCCGACAAGGCGTTCTTCACCTTCCGGATCACCGCCCCGGCCGGCCTCACGGCCGTCGCCAACGGTGAGGCGGTGGCCCCCGCCCTGCGGATGGGTCCCTCGACGACGTGGACGTACCGGACCCGGCACCCGATGGCCACCGAGCTGGCCCAGGTCTCGGTGGGCCGGTCCGAGGTCGTGCACGGCACCGGACCGCACGGGCTGCCGCTGCGCGACGTGGTGCCCGCCCAGGACCGGAAGCGGCTGGATCCCTGGCTGAAGAAGACGGCCGGGCACATCGAGTGGATGGAGGAGCGGGTCGGCCGCTACCCCTTCGAGAACTACGGGGTGCTGATCGCGCGGGCGACGACCGGCTTCGAGCTGGAGACGCAGACCCTGTCGCTCTTCGAGAGCAATCTCTTCGCGGGCGAGGGCTACCCCGAGTGGTACGTCGAGTCCGTGATGGTCCACGAGCTCGCGCACCAGTGGTTCGGCGACAGCGTCACCCCGCGGACCTGGTCCGACCTGTGGCTCAACGAGGGACACGCCACCTGGTACGAGGCCCTGTACGCGGACGGGCTCGGCAAGTACTCCCTGGAGCGGCGCATGCGCGAGGCGTACCAGCGCTCCGACCAGTGGCGGGCGGCGGGCGGCCCCCCGGCCGCCCCGAAGGCCGCCGCACCCGGCGAGAAGATCGGGCTGTTCCGGCCGGTGGTCTACGACGGGGCCGCGCTGATCCTCTACGCGCTGCGGCAGGAGATCGGCACCCCGGCCTTCGAGCGCATCGAGCGGCGCTGGGTCACGGAGAACCGGGACGGGGTCGCGGGGACGGCCGACTTCGTGCGCCTGGCCTCGCAGGAGGCGGGCCGGGACCTCGGGGCCTTCCTGGAGCCCTGGCTGTACGGGACCACGACCCCGCCGATGCCGGGGCACCCGGAGTGGAGCGGGAAGGCCGCCTCCGGGAAGGCCGCCTCCGGGAAGGCCGCGAAGGGCGGGCGCGAGGGCGGGCGTGAGAGCGGGCGTGAGAGCGGGCGCGAGGGCGGGAGCGCTCAATAAAGGGTGTGACCGGTGAGGAACGGGCATGTCACCATCGACGGGGCCGCGCGGGGAATCCCCCGGCGGTGTGACACGTTGGACGTGACAGTTAACGTGACACTGCTATTCGAATCGACGTAAGGATCCAATGACCTCCTCTTCTTCCCCTTCCCAGGACGAGCGGGACGCACAGGACGTGCGGGACTCGCAGAGCTTCACCGAGAGCCTTCGGGCCGATGCCCTGATGGAAGAGGACGTCGCCTGGAGCCACGAGATCGACGGAGACCGGGACGGCGAGCAGTTCGAACGCTCGGAGCGCGCGGCCCTGCGCCGCGTGGTCGGCCTCTCCACCGAGCTCGAAGACGTCACCGAGGTCGAGTACCGGCAGCTGCGCCTGGAGCGCGTCGTGCTCGTCGGTGTCTGGACCTCCGGCACCGTCAACGACGCGGAGAACTCCCTCGCGGAGCTCGCCGCCCTCGCCGAGACGGCCGGTGCCCTCGTCCTCGACGGCGTGATCCAGCGCCGTGACAAGCCGGACCCGGCCACCTTCATCGGCTCGGGCAAGGCGCGCGAGCTGCGTGACATCGTCATGGAGAGCGGTGCCGACACCGTGGTCTGTGACGGTGAGCTCAGCCCCGGCCAGCTCATCGCCCTCGAGGACGTCGTCAAGGTGAAGGTGGTCGACCGGACCGCCCTGATCCTCGACATCTTCGCCCAGCACGCCAAGTCCCGAGAGGGCAAGGCGCAGGTCGCGCTCGCGCAGATGCAGTACATGCTGCCGCGACTGCGCGGCTGGGGTGCCTCGCTGTCCCGCCAGATGGGTGGCGGCGGCGGTGGCGGCATGGCCACCCGAGGTCCCGGTGAGACCAAGATCGAGACCGACCGGCGACGGATCCGCGAGAAGATGGCGAAGATGCGCCGGGAGATCGCGGAGATGAAGACCGGCCGTGACATCAAGCGGCAGGAACGGCGCCGGAACAAGGTGCCCTCGGTCGCCATCGCCGGATACACCAACGCCGGCAAGTCCTCGCTGCTCAACCGCCTCACGGGCGCGGGCGTGCTGGTGGAGAACGCACTGTTCGCCACCCTCGACCCGACCGTGCGCCGGGCCGAGACGCCGAGCGGCCGGGTCTACACCCTGGCCGACACGGTCGGCTTCGTCCGGCACCTGCCCCACCACCTGGTCGAGGCCTTCCGCTCCACGATGGAGGAGGTCGGGGACTCCGACCTGATCCTGCACATCGTGGACGGCTCGCACCCGGCGCCGGAGGAGCAGCTGGCGGCGGTGCGCGAGGTGATCCGCGAGGTCGGCGCGGTCAACGTGCCCGAGATCGTCGTGATCAACAAGGCGGACGCTGCGGATCCGCTCGTACTGCAGCGGCTGCTGCGGATCGAGCGGCACTCCATCGCCGTCTCGGCGCGGACGGGCATGGGCATCGAGGAACTCCTCGCGCTCATCGACTCCGAGCTGCCGCGGCCCGAGGTCGAGGTGGAGGCCATGGTGCCGTACACGCGCGGCTCGCTGGTCGCCAAGGCGCACGCCGAGGGCGAGGTGATCTCCGAGGAGCACACCCCGGACGGCACCCTGCTCAAGGCGCGGGTACACCAGGAACTGGCGGCGGACCTGGCGCCGTACGCGCTCGCCAAGCGCTGAGCACGCCTGACGGTGTGAGTGCGTGACTGCGTGATGACCGAGGCCCCCCTGCGGTGCAGGGGGGCCTCGGTCATTCGGTCACTCGGTCATTCGCCCGGCCCAGGGGGCCGGGCCGGCCGGGACTACTTGAACTTGCGGCTGACGGCGTCGAAGATGCCCTTCGCCTCCGGACCCAGCCGGGGTCCGGCCAGCCAGCCCGCCTTGGCCGGGCCGATCGAGGTGTTCGAGACCAGCGCCGGCTTGCCGTCGGCGCCCGCCGCGACCCAGCCGCCGCCGGAGGCACCACCGGTCATGGTGCAGCCGATGCGGTACATCACCGGTTCGTTGGCCTTCAGGGACAGCCGGCCCGGCTTGTCCGTGCACTGGAAGGCGCGCTGGCCGTCGAATGGAGCCGCCGCCGGGTAGCCCGTCGCCGTGATGCCCGCGACCTTCGGCACGGCCTGGGCGCTGAACTCCACCGGGAGCGCCGAACCGACCGTCTCCTCCAGGGACTTGCTGTTGCCCTTCTCGGGCGTCACGTGCAGCACCGCGAAGTCGTACGGGGCACCCGCGCCGCCGGTCGGACCGCCGGTCGCGATCCACTGGTCGGAGGTCTGCGCCCAGTCGCTCCACCAGACGCCGAACGGGGCCACCTGCTCGCGGGGCGCGCCCTTGAGCTGGGCCGCCGGCTTGCCCGCGTTGTTGTAGGACGGGACGAAGGCGATGTTGCGGTACCAGCCGCCGGACTTGCCCGCGTGCACGCAGTGGCCCGCCGTCCAGACCATGTTCGACTTGCCGGGGTGGGCCGGGTCCTTGACCACGGTCGCCGAGCAGACCATCGAGCCCTCGGGGCCGTCGAAGAAGACCTTGCCGGACTCCGGAACGCTCCGGTGGTAGGGCGCGCTGGCCTGCTTCGCCGTCACCGGCACCGGAGTCGGGTCGGTGACACCCTGGTCCTTGCCCGCGTCCGGGTCGACGGCCGGGCGCTGCGGCTGCTCGGCGTCACGCATGCGGTCCGGGTCCCACAGGTCCTCGATGATCGGGTTGATGTAGTCGCCCGCCTCGCGGAGCCAGTCCTCCTCCTTCCAGTTCTTCCACTCGCCGCCCTTCCACTTCTCCAGGTCTATGCCGTGTTCCTTGAGCTTGTCCTTGAGCTGGTCCGGGATCTTGATCCCGTCCGCGCCCGGCAGGCTCGCCGCCACGGTCGGCTTGGCGTCGCCGCCGGCCTCCCCGTCGCCGGGGCCGCAGGCAGCCGCGGTCAGCGCGAGCGAGGCCGCGCACAGGATCGCGGTGACCGGTCGGTTCGGTCGCATGTCTTTTGTCCCCCTGGGAGTTCGAGGCGTGGAGTGCAGCTCCCCCACTATGCCGCTGCCGCACAGGACGACACAGCCCGGGGCCGCGGTTCCGGGTGCTCACCCCTTGCGCAACAAGGATCTTGAGTCAACCCGTGATCCGCTGCCGTCACCGTCGTTAGTACGTACGGGGGATGGGGGAGCAGCGTTCATGTTCGAGACGCAATCCGGAAGAGCAATCCGTGCGGGAGGTCCGACACTCGTGGCTGTCACCGAGCCGGCCGCGGCGGCGGCCGCGACCGAGTTCCCGCATCAAGTGCCGCCGCAGGGAAGCCGGGTGACGGACCAGGGCGGCCCGGGCGGGCCCGGGGAACGCGGTGGTCCGGGGGGCTGCGCCGCCCCCGAGGGCATCCTGCGCAGGCAGGCGCAGCGCGAGTCCGCCGCCCGGACGTACGCGCGGTCCCTGCCCATCGTCCCGGTGCGGGCCCGCGGGCTGACCATCGAGGGCGCCGACGGGCGGCGATACCTCGACTGTCTCTCCGGCGCCGGCACGCTCGCCCTCGGGCACAACCACCCCGTGGTGCTGGAAGCCATCCGGGGCGTCCTCGACTCGGGGGCACCGCTGCACGTGCTGGACCTCGCGACCCCGGTCAAGGACGCCTTCACCACCGAGCTGTTCGCCAACCTGCCGCCCGCGCTGGCCGCCGACGCGCGCATCCAGTTCTGCGGGCCGGCCGGCACGGACGCGGTGGAGGCCGCCCTCAAACTGGTGCGCACCGCGACCGGACGCTCCGGGCTCCTCGCCTTCACCGGCGCCTACCACGGCATGACCGCCGGCGCCCTGGACGCCTCCGGGGGCGCCCCCGGGGTACGGGTGACCCGGCTGCCGTACCCGCAGGACCTCCGCTGCCCGTTCGGCGTCGGCGGCCCCGAAGGAGCCGAACTCGGCGCGCGGTGGACCGAGAACCTGCTGGACGACCCGAAGGGCGGCGTGCCCGCCCCCGCCGGAATGATCGTCGAACCCGTGCAGGGCGAGGGCGGGGTGATCCCGGCCCCGGACGGCTGGCTGCGCCGGATGCGCGAGATCACCGCGGCCAGGGGGATCCCGCTGGTCGCCGACGAGGTGCAGACGGGGGTCGGCCGGACCGGCGCCTTCTGGGGGGTCGACCACGCCGGGGTGGTGCCCGACGTGATGGTCCTCTCCAAGGCGATCGGCGGCAGCCTGCCGCTCGCGGTGATCGTGTACCGGGCCGACCTGGACGTCTGGACACCCGGGGCGCATGCGGGCACCTTCCGCGGAAACCAGCTCGCCATGGCCGCAGGCACCGCCACGCTCGCCTTCGTGCGCGAGAACCGCCTCGCCGAGCGCGCAGCCGCCCTGGGGGAGCGGATGCTGGCCGCCCTGCAGGGCCTGGCCTGCGGCCATCCCTGCATCGGCGACGTACGGGGCCGGGGCCTGATGATCGGCATCGAACTCGTCGACCCCGACACCGGGGCCGCCGCACCCGTCCTGGCCGCCGCGGTACGCCAGGAGTGCCTGCACCGCGGCCTGATCGTCGAACTCGGCGGCCGCCACGGTGCCGTGGTCCGCCTCCTTCCCCCGCTGACCCTGACCGACGAGCAGGCCGCGGCGGTCCTCGACCGCCTGGCCGACGCCATTCCGGCCGCCGCCCGCCGGACCCACTGACCCGCACCCCGAGGACCCGCGATGCCAGACCCGCACCAGTCCACCCCCATCACAGGGACCCAGCCGAACCAGTCATCCGCGGCGCCGGTTCCCGACAGGCCCGCCACACCGCCGGGCCCGGCGGCGCCGCTGCCGTTGCCCCTGCCGGACCCGGGGGCCGTCACCCCGGGGCAGCCGTCATCGCCGTCGGGCACCGCGGCCCCCGTACGGGAGCCCGCCGAGCCGCCCGCCCCCACGCCCCGGCCCGACGTGGCCGAGGCACAGGGCCCGGCGCCCGCGGCCGCCCCGCCGGTTCAGTCCGCAGCCGCCGAGGACACACCGGCCCCGCCCCAGGCCAGCACCTCGACCCACGCCGACGGAGCCAGAGCGGAGCCCCCGATCACCGGTGCGGCGGGCACGCCCGCCGCACCGGACGAGCGGCCCTCCGCGGCGGCCGCCACCAGCGCAACCGCCGCCGGGGCAACGGCCGCCGGGGCAACGGCCACCGTGCCCCGGCAGAAGGACGGCACACCCTCCCGGCCCCGCGCCGTATGGACGAGCCCCCTCCGGCTGGAGCCGACCACCCTGCCCGACCTCCTGAACCACCCCGACCCGGCCGTCGCCGCCGAAGCCGCGGCGGTGGAGAACCTGCTCCGCTGCTGGGTCCGCGAATCAGGGCTCGGCTGCCCCGACGGCCCCGCCGGAACACCCCTGCGCATCCCCCTCCCCGCCTCCGGCACCGCCCTGCTCGTCCCCGTCCGCCACTGGTCCCACTCCGGCTGGCACCGCTTCGGCCCGGCCCGGCTCGAAGGCACCGCCGCCGCCGCGCCCTGCCTCGACGCCGTCACCGTCGCCGCACTCATCGCCCGCGAGGGCACGAGCGGCGGCCGCGGCGCCGCCGACCTCGTCGGCCGGGTCGCCGACTCGGTCCGCCGTACCGCCGAGTTCATCGCCGACCGTCGGGAACGCCCCACCGCTCCGGCCCCCGTGGGTGCGGACCGCTTCCTGACCGCCGAACAGTCCCTCCTCCTCGGTCACCCCCTCCAGCCGGACCCGAAGAGCCGCGAAGGACTCTCCGAGGCCGAGGCACGCCGCTACTCACCCGAACTCCACGGCTCCTTCCCCCTGCACTGGTTCGCGATCGAACCGGCCGCCCTCGCGAGCGAGTCGGCCTGGACCGAGAGCGGCCGCCCCGTCTCCGCGCCGCAGCTCCTCGGCCGACTCGCCCCGGGGCTCCCCCTGCCCCACGGCGCCACCCCCCTTCCCCTGCACCCCTGGCAGGCCCGCGACCTGCTCCAGCGTCCCGCCGTCACCGCCCTCCGCGACGCCGGACTTCTGCACGACCTGGGCCCGCACGGCGAGCCCTGGTACCCCACCTCCTCCGTCCGCACCGTCCACCGGCCTGGCGCCCCCGCGATGCTCAAGCTCTCCCTGGGCCTGCGCATCACCAACTCCCGCCGCGAGAACCTCCGCAAGGAACTCCACCGCGGTGTCGAGGTGCACCGGCTGCTCCGCACCGGCCTCGCGGAGCAGTGGCAGGCGTCCCACCCCGCCTTCGACATCGTCCGCGACCCCGCCTGGGTCGCCGTGGACGCCCCTGACGGCACCCCGGTCCCCGGGCTCGACGCCCTGCTGCGCCACAACCCCTTCCGCCCGGGCGACGACCCCGTCTGCATCGCCGCACTCACCTCGCCCCGCCCGTGGCCCGGCCGGACCACCATGAGCTCCCGCCTCGCCGAACTCGTCACCGGCCTCGCCACCGCCACCGGACACAGCACGTCCGCCGTCGCCGCCGAGTGGTTCCTGCGCTACCTCGACCACGTGGTCCTGCCGGTCCTCGCCTTCGACGCCCTCGCCGGTATCGCCCTCGAGGCGCACCAGCAGAACACCCTGGTGCTCCTCGACCCGGCCGGCTGGCCGGTCGGCGGCCGCTACCGCGACAACCAGGGCTACTACTTCCGCGAATCCCGCCGCGCAGAACTGGAGCACCGGCTCCCCGGAATCGGCAGCTCCAGCGACACCTTCGTCTCCGACGCCGTCACCGACGAACGCTTCGCCTACTACCTCGGCATCAACAACGTGCTCGGCCTCATCGGCGCCTTCGGATCCCAGCGACTCGCGGACGAACGCGTCCTCCTCGCCGCCTTCCGCCGCTTCCTCGCCAAGGCCGCGGGCCTCGGCCCGCTCCCCACACGGCTGCTCGACTCACCCACCCTGCGCTGCAAGGCGAATCTGCTCACCCGCCTGGGCGGTCTCGACGAGCTGGTCGGCCCCGTCGACACCCAGTCCGTCTACGTCACCATCACCAACCCCCTTCACGATTGACGCGTCGGCGCCGACGCGGAGAAGAGCCCCGATGCGCTCCACCGACACCCAAGCCCCCGCCACGGGATCCACCCGCTACGCACGCGCTGCCGCCGGCGTCGTGCAGGACACCGAGGGACGGCGCGTTCCACGCCTCAACATCGGCCTGTTGCCCCTGCTCGCCGAGGCCGACCTGCTCGACTCCCCCGCCACCTGGGGCAGCGTCACCACACCCGCCGGAGCCTTCCGCCTCGAACCCGTACGTCCGGGCCGTGACCTGGAGCTCCTCACCGGGTGGATGAACGATCCCGAGGTGGCCGCCTACTGGGAGCTCGCCGGCCCCGCCGCGGTCACCGCGGCCCACCTGTCGGCCCAGCTCGACGGCGACGGCCACAGCATTCCCTGCCTCGGCCTTCTCGACGGCACGCCGATGAGTTACTGGGAGATCTACCGGGCCGACCTCGACCCGCTCTCCGGGCACTACCCGGCGCGCCCCCACGACACGGGTATCCACCTGCTCATCGGAGACGGCACGAACCGCGGCCGCGGACTGGGAACGGCTCTGCTGCGCACCGTCACCGAACTGATCCTCGGCAACCGCCCCCGCTGCACACGCGTCGTCGCGGAACCGGACATCCGCAACACCCCCTCCGTATCAGCCTTCCTGAGCTCCGGTTTCCGCTGCTACGCGGAAATCGACCTTCCCGAGAAGCGGGCCGCCCTGATGGTCCGGGAGCGGGTGCTGCGCAATCTCCTCTGAGTGCCGCCCCGCAGAACCCGACCGTCGTCGGCAGCTTCGCACCTCTCCCTTCGATAACTCTGCGTGACGAAGCAAAGTTCCCGATCCTCGAGGAGTCCCGTGCCGAACTTCCCCGCAGCCCACGACGCGGCCGAGCCGGCCGTGCCGCCGTCACCCCAGCACCCCAGCACGCCGCCCGAGCTCAACAGCGCCACCTGGGACCTCGCTGCCCGCCGGCTCCTCGCCAAGATGCTCGGCGAGTTCGCCTACGAGGAGATCATCCGCCCCGTCCCCACGCCGGCCGCCGCCGGCGACGCCTGGACCCTGACCCTGGACGACGGCAGCAGCCTCGGCTTCCGCGCCCGCCGCCGCTCGTACGGCAGCTGGCACGTCAGCCCGGACACCATCACCCTCACCCCGCCGGAGCCCTCGCCGCCCTCGCCGACCGCGGCACCCACCCCGGGCGGCTCCGGGAGTCCGACCGCCTTCGGGGACCCGTACGCCTTCCTCATCCGGGCCCGCACCCTCCTCGGCCTCGACGGACCCACCCTCGGTCACCTCGTCCGCGAACTCAGTGCCACCCTCGCCGCCGACGCCCGGCTCGACCACACCGCGCTCACCGCCGACGTCCTCGCCGACCTCGACTACGCCGCCCTGGAAGGTCACCAGACCGGCCACCCCTGGCTCGTCCCCAACAAGGGCCGCATCGGACTCTCCGCCTCCGACACCGCCGCCTGGGCCCCCGAGGCCCGCACCGGCCAGCGGCTGCCCTGGCTCGCCGCCCACACCTCGATCGCCACCTACCGAGGCACCGCCGGTCTGGCGGACCCCGCCCGCCTCTACGGGGCCGAGCTCGGCCCCGTCACCCGCGCCACCTTCGACCAGCGCCTGCGCGACCGCGGCCTCGACCCGCTCCACTACCTCTACTTCCCGGTCCACCCCTGGCAGTGGGACGAGGTCGTCCTCCCCCTCTTCGCCCCCGCGCTCTCCTCCGGCGCCCTCGTACCGCTCCCCGCCGATCCCGACGTGCGCCTCCCGCAGCAGTCGGTCCGTACCTTCCTCAACCTCAGCCGTCCGGACCGGCACAGCGTCAAACTCCCGCTCTCCGTCTTCAACACGATGGTCTGGCGCGGGCTGCCGTCCGACCTCGCGCTCGCCGCCCCCGCCGTCACGGCCTGGATCCACTCCCTCCGTGACGGCGACCCCTTCCTCCGCGACGAGTGCCGGGTCGTCCTGCTCGGCGAGGTCGCCTCCGTCACCGTCCGCCACCCCGTCTACGACGCGCTCCCCGAGGTCCCGTACCAGTACAAGGAGCTCCTCGGCGCGATCTGGCGCGAGCCGCTCACCGGTCTGCTGGCACCCGGCGAGCGGGCCCGTACCCTCGCCTCCCTCCTCCACACCGACCCGCGCGGCCGGTCCTTCACCGCCGAGCTCGTCGCCCGGTCCGGGCTGACCCCCACCGTCTGGCTGCAGCGGCTCTTCGCCGCCCTCCTGCCTCCGCTGCTCCACTTCCTCTACCGCTACGGCACCGTCTTCTCCCCGCACGGCGAGAACGCCGTCGTGATCTTCGACGAGCACGACGTGCCGGTCCGGCTCGCGGTCAAGGACTTCGTGGACGACGTCAACATCAGTGACGAACCGCTGCCCGAGCTGGAGTCCCTGCCCGACGAGGTCCGGGCGGTCCTGCTCACCGAGCCCGCCGACTTCCTGCCCCAGTTCATCCACTCCGGGCTGTTCGTCGGCGTCTTCCGGTACCTCTCGGCCCTGTGCGAGGACCGCCTCGGCGTCGCGGAGAGCGGGTTCTGGTCCCTCGTGCGGGCGGAGATCCTCCGCCATCAGGCCCGCTTCCCCGAGCTCAAGGACCGCTTCGAGCTCTTCGACCTGCTCGGCGAACGCATCGGCAGGCTCTGCCTGAACCGGAACCGGCTCCACGAGGACGGCTACCGCGACCGCCCCGACCGCCCGCACGCGGTGCAGCACGGCACCGTGCCCAACCCTTTGTACCGGCCATGATTCCTCGTCGGTGCGCTCTCTGTCAGTGCGGCCCCGTAGGGTTGGCAGTGCTATGACGAAGCCCTCCCTCCCCGACCTGCTGCACGCCGCCGTCTCCGCCGTGGGCGGCACGGAGCGCCCCGGCCAGGTGGCCATGGCCGAAGCCGTCGCCGAAGCGATCGACGACAACTCCCACCGGCTGATCCAGGCCGGTACCGGCACCGGTAAGTCCCTCGGCTACCTGGTGCCGGCCCTCGCCCACGGCGAGCGCGTGGTCGTCGCCACGGCGACCCTCGCCCTCCAGCGGCAGCTCGTCGAGCGCGATCTGCCCCGGACGGTGGACGCACTGCATCCGCAGCTGCGCCGCCGCCCCCAGTTCGCCATGCTCAAGGGCCGGTCCAACTACCTGTGCCTGCACCGCCTGCACGAGGGTGCCCCGCAGGACGAGGAGGACGGCCTCTTCGACCAGTTCGAGGCGGCCGCTCCGACCAGCAAGCTCGGCCAGGACCTGCTGCGTCTGCGCGACTGGGCGGACGAGACCGAGACCGGCGACCGCGACGACCTGACCCCGGGCGTCTCGGACAAGGCCTGGTCGCAGATCTCCGTCTCCTCGCGCGAGTGCCTGGGCGCGACGAAATGCGCGTACGGCGCGGAGTGCTTCGCGGAGGCCGCCCGCGAGCGGGCCAAGCTCGCGGACGTGGTCGTCACCAACCACGCACTGCTCGCCATCGACGCCATCGAGGGCGCCCCGGTACTGCCGCAGCACGAGGTACTGATCGTCGACGAGGCCCACGAGCTGGTCTCCCGGGTGACCGGGGTCGCCACCGGCGAGCTCACACCGGGCCAGGTCAACCGCGCGGTGAAGCGTGCGGCCAAGCTGGTCGACGAGAAGACCGCGGACGCCCTGCAGACCGCCTCCGAATCCTTCGAGCGGGTCATGGAGCTGGCCCTGCCGGGCCGGCTGGAGCAGATCCCCGAGGACCTCGGCTACGCGCTGATGTCCCTGCGGGATGCCGCGCGCAATGTGATCTCGGCGATCGGCGCGACCCGCGACAAGTCGGTCCACGACGAGGACGCGGTGCGCAAGCAGGCGCTGGCCGCCGTCGAGAGCATCCACGGGGTGGCGGAGCGGATCACCAACGGCTCCGAGTACGACGTCGTCTGGTACGAGCGCCACGACCGCTTCGGCGCCACCCTCCGGGTCGCCCCGCTGTCGGTGTCCGGCCTGCTGCGCGAGAAACTGTTCGAGGACCGCTCCGTGGTCCTGACCTCCGCCACCCTCAAGCTGGGCGGCGACTTCAATGGCGTCGCGGCCTCCCTGGGGCTGTCCCCCGAAGGCGTCGAGGGGGACGACGTGCCCGTCTGGCGCGGCCTCGACGTCGGCTCGCCCTTCGACTACCCCAAGCAGGGCATCCTCTACGTCGCCAAGCACCTGGCCACGCCGGGTCGCGAGGGGACCCGCGGCGACATGATGGACGAGCTCGCCGAGCTGATCGAGGCGGCCGGCGGCCGTACCCTCGGCCTCTTCTCCTCCATGCGCGGCGCCAAGGCGGCCGCCGAGGAACTGCGCGGCCGGCTCGACAACCCGATCCTGCTCCAGGGCGAGGAAACCCTCGGCGAGCTGATCAAGTCCTTTGCCGCCGACCCGAAGACCTGCCTGTTCGGGACCCTCTCGCTCTGGCAGGGCGTGGACGTGCCCGGCCCCAGCTGCCAGCTCGTGATCATGGACCGGATCCCCTTCCCGCGCCCCGACGACCCGCTGATGAGCGCCCGCCAGAAGTCGGTCGAGGAGCACGGGGGCAACGGCTTCATGGCCGTCGCGGCCACGCACGCCGCCCTGCTGATGGCGCAGGGTGCGGGCCGCCTCGTTCGGGCCTCCGGTGACCGGGGCGTCGTCGCGGTCCTGGACCCCCGGCTGGCCACCGCCCGCTACGGGAGCTTCCTGCGGGCCACGCTGCCGGACTTCTGGTACACCACGGACCGCAACCAGGTGCGCCGCTCCCTTGCCGCGATCGACGCGACGGCCAAGGCCGACGGCAAGTAGCCGGCCAGAGCCCTTCCGCCTGCGCGGCGCGCCCGTCCCGGGGCATGAGCAACCCCCGGGACCGGCGCAGTGGACCCGGGGGCTGAACGGGGGCGGCGGGGGTCAGACCCGACGCAGTACCGCGACGACCTTGCCGAGGATGGTCGCCTCGTCGCCGGGAATCGGCTGGTAGGCGGCGTTGTGCGGGAGGAGCCAGACATGGCCGTCCTCGCGCTTGAAGCGCTTGACGGTGGCCTCGCCGTCGAGCATCGCGGCGACGATGTCGCCGTTCTCCGCGACGGGCTGGCGGCGGACCGTGACCCAGTCGCCGTCGCAGATCGCGGCCTCGATCATCGAGTCGCCGACGACCTTGAGGACGAAGAGCTCGCCGTCGCCGACGAGCTGGCGGGGGAGCGGGAAGACGTCCTCGACCGACTCCTCGGCGAGGATCGGGCCGCCGGCCGCGATCCGGCCGACCAGGGGAACGTAGGAGGCGGCGGGCTTGCCGGTGGTGTCCGTGGGCTGCGAGCTGGGCTGGTCGGAGCCGCGCACCTCGTAGGCCCGGGGGCGGTGCGGGTCACGGCGCAGGAAGCCCTTGCGCTCCAGGGCCATCAGCTGGTGTGCGACCGACGACGTGCTGGACAGACCGACAGCCTGGCCGATCTCCCGCATCGACGGCGGGTAACCCCGCCGCTGCACGGAGTCGCGAATGACCTCGATGACCCTCCGCTGCCGGTCCGTGAGCCCGGAGCTGTCGGCGCGGATGCCTGGAGGTCGACCTGGCAGCGAGCGTGCGGGGCGTACGGCGGGCTCCGCATCCGGGTTCAGGTTTGCGTCGTTCATGGCATGCACCGGCTCGAGTCGGCTCTGGCTCTGGGAGCGGTTCTGGGCGGTAATGGCGGCACTGTCTGCGGTGGTGGTCACGTCGGCCCCTCTCGAAATGTTCTCCCTAGCTGGACAACGGTAGTTGCTTTCGAAAGGTTGCGCCAAACACACGTTCGAGTGAAAAATCGCAGATCGTCCTGCGTGGGCATATCAAGAGGTGTATGGACGATCGGTTCGCCGAACGTGGGTTCGGCCCGGCTTCCGCTGCTTACGGTACCCTTCCCGGTCGGATCGCCACCGTCCGGGCCCGTGCCCCAGTGTGGCACCGGGGAGCCCCGCGTCCGCCCATCGGACGCCGCGACACGCGGGGCCGCTGAAATCCGCCACAACCCAAGATCTAGTGGTTGGATGAGCGCTGCCACCCAGAGGTTGTGGTCCTCGGGTCTTCCGAGGGCCCCGGCATCGCATATGCTGGTGGCTGCTTCACGAGCCCCCGACGGAGTCCGCCTCCGTCGTTCAGGGGCTCCGTGGGGTGGTTCAGTCGTGCCAAGAGGGAGGGTGAGGGAACCATGCACTGCCCCTTCTGCAGGCACCCCGACAGCCGCGTCGTCGACAGCCGCACCACGGACGACGGCACGTCGATCCGCAGGCGCCGTCAGTGTCCCGACTGCTCCCGTCGTTTCACGACGGTGGAGACGGCCTCGCTGATGGTGATCAAGCGCAGCGGTGTGACGGAACCCTTCAGCCGCACCAAGGTCATCTCCGGCGTGCGCAAGGCATGCCAGGGACGTCCGGTCACCGAGGACGCCCTCGCCAAGCTCGGCCAGCGGGTCGAGGAGGCGGTGCGCGCCACCGGGAGCGCCGAGCTGACCACCCACGACGTGGGTCTGGCCATACTCGGCCCCTTGCAGGAGCTCGACCTGGTCGCGTACCTGCGCTTCGCGTCCGTTTACAAAGCTTTCGACACCCTTGAAGACTTCGAGACCGCCATCGCGGAACTCCGCGTGTCGCGGTCTCATCCCGATGAGTGCGAGCCCGGTGGGACCGTCCAGGTCCCCGTGCCCGCCTCCGCCGCCGACTAGCCGGCCTGCCTGTGTCGCGGCGCTCACGCGTCGTGACACGGCCGGTTCGGCGGGCGAAGAGACGTAGATACAAGACACAGCACCGTGCCGCGGAATATCGATGGCACTTTAGGGCGTTTTTGCCCGCATATGGGAGGAAGCGGCATGACAGAGACGGCGAGCAGCTCGGCACGTGGTTCCCGCGCCAAGGGGACCAAGGCTGCCAAGGGCGGCCTGCGTATCGAGCGCATCCACACCACCCCGGGCGTGCACCCCTACGACGAGGTGAGCTGGGAGCGCCGTGACGTCGTCATGACCAACTGGCGTGACGGCTCGGTCAACTTCGAGCAGCGCGGCGTCGAGTTCCCCGACTTCTGGTCGGTGAACGCGGTCAACATCGTCACCAGCAAGTACTTCCGGGGCGCGGTGGGCACCCCGCAGCGCGAGACCGGTCTGAAGCAGCTGATCGACCGGATCGTGAAGACGTACACGAAGGCCGGCGAGGACTTCGACTACTTCTCGTCGCCCGCCGACGCGGAGATCTTCGAGCACGAGCTCACCTACGCCCTCCTGCACCAGATCTTCAGCTTCAACTCCCCGGTGTGGTTCAACGTCGGTACTCCTCAGCCGCAGCAGGTCTCCGCCTGCTTCATCCTGGCCGTCGACGACTCCATGGAGTCGATCCTCGACTGGTACAAGGAAGAGGGCATGATCTTCAAGGGCGGTTCCGGCGCCGGCCTGAACCTCTCCCGCATCCGCTCCTCCAAGGAGCTCCTCTCCTCCGGCGGCAACGCCTCCGGCCCCGTCTCCTTCATGCGCGGCGCCGACGCGTCCGCCGGAACGATCAAGTCGGGCGGCGCCACCCGCCGCGCGGCCAAGATGGTCGTCCTGGACGTGGACCACCCGGACGTCGAGGCCTTCATCGAGACCAAGGTGAAGGAGGAGGAGAAGATCCGCGCCCTGCGCGACGCGGGCTTCGACATGGACCTGGGCGGCGACGACATCACGTCCGTCCAGTACCAGAACGCCAACAACTCCGTCCGCGTGAACGACGAGTTCATGACGGCCGTCGAGAACGGCACCGAGTTCGGTCTGCGTGCCCGTATGACCGGTGAGGTCATCGAGAAGGTCGACGCCAAGGCGCTCTTCCGCAAGCTCGCCGAGGCTGCGTGGGCCTGCGCCGACCCGGGCATCCAGTACGACGGTGTGATCAACAACTGGCACACCTGCCCCGAGTCCGGCCGTATCACCGCGTCGAACCCGTGCAGCGAGTACATGCACCTGGACAACACGTCCTGCAACCTCGCCTCGCTGAACCTGATGAAGTTCCTGAACGACGACGGCAAGGGCGACCAGTCCTTCGACGCCGAGCGTTTCGCCAAGGTCGTCGAGCTCGTCATCACCGCGATGGACATCTCCATCTGCTTCGCGGACTTCCCGACGCAGAAGATCGGCGACAACACCCGCGCCTTCCGCCAGCTGGGCATCGGCTACGCCAACCTCGGCGCCCTGCTCATGGCCACCGGCCACGCGTACGACTCCGACGGCGGCCGCACCCTCGCAGCGTCGATCACCTCGCTGATGACCGGTACCGCGTACAAGCGCTCCGCCGAGCTGGCCGCCATCGTCGGCCCGTACGACGGCTACGCCCGCAACGCCGAGTCGCACAAGCGCGTCATGAAGCAGCACGCCGACGCCAACGCCGTCGCGCCGCGCACCGAGGACCTGGACAACGCCATCTGGGCCGCGGCCACCGAGGCATGGCAGGACGTCCTGCGCCTCGGCGAGAAGAACGGCTTCCGCAACTCCCAGGCTTCCGTCCTGGCGCCGACCGGCACCATCGGTCTCGCGATGTCCTGCGACACGACCGGTGTCGAGCCGGACCTGGCCCTGGTCAAGTTCAAGAAGCTCGTCGGCGGCGGCTCGATGCAGATCGTCAACGGCACCGTCCCGCAGGCCCTGCGCCGCCTGGGTTACCAGGAGGAGCAGATCGAGGCGATCGTCTCCCACATCGCCGAGCACGGTGTGGTGGTCGACGCCCCGGGCCTGAAGACCGAGCACTACTCGGTGTTCGACTGCGCCATGGGCGAGCGCTCCATCTCCGCGATGGGCCACGTCCGCATGATGGCCGCGATCCAGCCCTGGATCTCCGGTGCGATCTCGAAGACGGTCAACATGCCGGAGACGGCGACCGTCGAGGAGATCGAGGAGATCTACTTCGAGGCGTGGAAGATGGGCGTCAAGGCGCTCGCGATCTACCGCGACAACTGCAAGGTCGGCCAGCCCCTCTCCGCCAAGAAGAAGGAGGAGGAGAAGGAGGAGGTCACCGCCAAGACGGAGGAGACCATCCGCGCCGCCGTCGAGAAGGTCATCGAGTACCGCCCCGTCCGCAAGCGCCTCCCCAAGGGCCGCCCGGGCATCACCACCTCCTTCACGGTCGGTGGCGCCGAGGGCTACATGACGGCCAACTCCTACCCGGACGACGGTCTGGGCGAGGTCTTCCTGAAAATGTCCAAGCAGGGCTCGACCCTCGCGGGCATGATGGACGCCTTCTCGATCGCCGTCTCGGTCGGTCTGCAGTACGGCGTTCCGCTGGAGACCTACGTCTCGAAGTTCACGAACATGCGCTTCGAGCCGGCCGGCATGACGGACGACCCGGACGTGCGGATGGCGCAGTCGATCGTCGACTACATCTTCCGCCGCGTGGCGCTCGACTTCCTGCCCTTCGAGACCCGCTCGGCCCTCGGCATCCACTCCGCCGAGGAGCGCCAGCGTCACCTGGACACCGGCTCCTACGAGCCCCTCGAGGACGAGCTGGACACCGAGTCCCTGACGCAGGCGACCCCGCTGGCAGCGGTCCCGTCGGCCCCGAAGCCGGTCGCGTCGGTGTCCGTCCCGGCCCCGAAGACCGCGCACAGCAACGCCGAACTCGTCGAGATGCAGCTCGGCGTCTCGGCCGACGCCCCGCTCTGCTTCTCCTGCGGTACGAAGATGCAGCGCGCCGGCTCCTGCTACATCTGCGAGGGCTGCGGCTCCACCAGCGGCTGCAGCTGACACCGGGCGCAATGGCGCCGGATGCCCGACATCCGGCGCAGCTGAACCCGAAGCGTGATCTCTGAGAGGGAGGGGCGTCGGCCTTGTGCCGACGCCCCTCCCTCTCGCGTTCGCTATGCGGTCCGGGCTTCCTGCCGCGCGGTCCGAAAACGGTGGACGGCCCAGCCGGCGCCGGTCGCGGCGGCCGTCCAGACGATGACCTCGGCCAGGATGGTTCCCGGGGTCGAGGTCATGTGCGGGCTGGGCGGCAGCAGGATCATCTGCAGGGCGGCGCCGACCGGCACCGTCAGCGCGGCGAGCAGACCGATCGGCCCGGGACGCCTGATGGCTGCGCCCACCACACCCAGCACCGTGCCGAAGAGCACGCTCGCCGTCCACCACAGGACCAGGTCGGACCTGAAGGCGGCCAGCGGTTCGTCCAGGACGAATGCATCCATCACGTAGTACGCCGCCGTGGCCGCGATCAGCGCCGAGGCGCCGGCCAGGGCGCCTCTGGCCCATCTCCGGGCCAGCCAGCCCATGGCCACCGCGAGCGCGGCCCATGCCCAGCCGGAGTCCAGCAACAGGCTGAGCACCTTGGCGGCGCCGCCCCAGACGGTGCCCGTGATGGGGGCTCCGAGGGCCGAGTACGGGGAGGAGAGCGCGTTGACGAGCGAGGTGGACGCCCCGAATCCGACCCCGACCACGACACCATTAATGATCTTCATATCGGGAGGATAGAGCGGGACCCACGGGTCGCTGTTCGGGCCGGGTGCCGTCAGTGGGGGATGCGGCGGGGCGGCCGGGTGACCAGCTCCTCGCGGAACTCGGCGATCCTGGAATGGACCTGGCGCATCAGGTGGGTATCCTCGATGCGGTCCAGGTAGAGGCAGCGCGCGGCCAGGCCCGGCAGATCGAAGGCGAAGCACAGCGACATCAGCGGGTTCACGAAGAGCTCGCTGCCCCGGGTGCGGGTGGTGAACTGCACGTCCCCGAAAGAACCCCGGACAGCCGCGGCGATGGAGCCGTTCACGATGCTGGGCCGGTCAGGGGTCTGCTCCTGGGCGTGGGCCACCGCGTCCAGGAAGAGCGCGCCCTCCCGGGTTGTGCGCGATATGGAGAACGCGCCGAGGTATGCGCCCTCGCGCTCCAGCGCCGCGATGTTCTCCAGCACCAGTCCGTGACTGACCCCGTGGTACGCGTCCACGCCGAAGCCCACCGACACGACGAGGCGCTCCGGTACATCGTCCAGCGCGGCCAGTGCCGCGACGCTGGTCAGGTCCTCCTCGGGGGTGCCGAGGCCCGCTTCGTCGCCCCGCATCAGGATGTCCGTGCCGCCGTCGACCAGCACGATCGCGTCGATGCGGTGGAGGTCGATCAGCTCGCGGTAGGCGGCCCGCAGCGGCTGCACACCGATCTGGGGGAAGGCGTACACGGTGGTCGGGTAGCCGTGGATCCGGAGCCACCGGGCCAGGGTCCGCTCGGGGAAATAGGACAGGTGGGGTGCGGATTCGGGGGTCACGGCGGCGAGGTCGGGGGCGGCCCACGCCTCGACGGGCAGTCCGGCGAGCGGGCTGAAGGACAGGTTCGCCAGCTGGACCTTCTTGCCCTGGTGCATGAGGGACAGGGCGAGGGGCAGGCCGGCGTAGATGTCGAACCCGCCGCCCGCACCGGAGATCAGGATGCTTTCGGCGTCGGCGAGGCGGTCGAAAAGCGGGTTGGTGTGCAGGGCGGTCATGGCGATCATTGTGCGGGTGCCTGCGACAGGGCGCCTGCGGATTTCACGGCAGTGCGTCTGCGGGGAACACCGGGAACTCGGGGAAACGGGGAGATGGTCGGCCATGTGGAGCGGTGACGAGCTGGACCTGGACGCCTACTTGGCGCGGATCGGATTCCCGGGGGACACGGGTGCGTCCGGGGAACTCCGCCCAGACCTGCCCACGTTGTACGCAGTGCACCGGGCCCACACCGCCGCCATCGCCTTCGAGAGCCTCGACGTCCTGCTCGACCGCCCCGTCGCGCTGGACCTCAAGTCGATCGAGGACAAACTCGTGCACGGCCGTCGCGGCGGCTACTGCTACGAACAGAACTCGCTGCTGGCCGCTGCCCTGGAGCGGATCGGCTTCGCGGTCTCCGGACGCGGCGCCCGCAACCGCACCCGCGGGCACTGCCTGTCGGCCGTGACGCACGCCGTCCTCGTCGTCACCGTCGAGGGCGAACCGTGGCTGTGCGACGCCGGCTTCGGCCACCAGGGCCCTCGCGAGCCGGTACCGCTCGGACGGTCGGGCGGAGAGGTGCGGCAGGGGGAGTGGACCTACCGCGTCCGCGAGGAGCAGGACGGCGTCCGCGTTCTGTGCCTGCTGCGCGGGGACACCTGGCGAGACCTGTACGCCTTCTCACCGCAGCACTACCACCCCGTCGACTACGTCGTGCTCAACCACTACAGCTCCAGCCACCCCGCCTCCTCCTTCATCGGGCGGCTCATCGTCCAGCGCCCGGGCGACGACGTCCGCCGGGCGCTCGTCGGGCGGGAACTCACCCGCCTGCACCCCGACGGGCGGGCCGAGACGGAGACCGTCGGCCCGGACGAGCTGCTCGCCGTGCTCGACCGGGAGTTCGGACTTCGGCTGCCCGAGCGGGACGCGGCGGAACTGGTACGGATCCACCGCGCCGGGGACTGACCGGGGCCGCGCCTGGCCCGTACGATGGCGCAGTGCTGGTCAAGTGGATTCGCTGCACGGTGACGGACCGACGCGGGTTCGAGCGCGGGCAGCGAAAATGGGCGGGGCTGCCGGGCGAGCCGGGATTCCGGGGGCAGGGCGGCGGCTGGAGCCGGGGTCGGCAGGGGGTCGCGCATGTCTTCGCGTTCTGGGAGAGCCGTTCCTTCTACGACTCCTTCATGGCGCGCTCGCACGACCGGCTGGCCGCCTCCCAGAACGGCACCTACACCGATCTGCGGGTCACCCTCTTCGACCACCGCTTCGACGTGAAGACCGGCTTCGAGCCGCGCTTCACCGATGCCGACGTCGTACGGGTCGCGCACACACGGGTCCGCGAGGGCCGGGTCGACCACTTCGCCCTCATGCAGGAGAAGGTGTGGAATCCGGCGATGGCGGGCTCGCCCGGAATGGTGCGCGGCCTCTTCGGGGAGGCCCCGGGCCGCGAGTTCCTCGTGCTGTCGATGTGGCACGCCGCCGCCGAGCACGGCAAGTACCGCCAGGAGCGCGTCGAGCGGCTCTCCCTGCGCGCCCAGATCCAGGCCGATGTCGAGGCCCTCACCGGCGATGTCGTCGACCTCGAACCCTCCTGGACGGTATGACCGTACGATGACCGCCGGGCCGCTCGGCGTGCCCGGTCGGCCGGCAGCCCAGGGGCCTAATAGGGTCGTGGGATGGCTCGACCACGGCGCATCGTCCTTGTCCGACACGGGGAATCGGAAGGGAACGCCGACGACTCGGTGTACGAGAGGGAACCCGACCACGCCCTGCGGCTGACCCGTAACGGGCGCGAGCAGGCCTCGGCGGCGGGCGAACGGCTGCGGGAGCTCTTCGGCGACGAGACGATCAGCGCGTACGTCTCCCCCTACCGCCGCACCCTGCAGACCTTCCGGGAGCTGCGGCTGGACCCGGCACGGGTGCGGATGCGCGAGGAGCCCCGCCTGCGCGAGCAGGACTGGGGGAACTGGCAGGACCGGGACGACGTACGACTGCAGAAGGCGTACCGGGACGCGTACGGACACTTCTTCTACCGGTTCGCGCAGGGCGAGTCGGGGGCCGACGTGTACGACAGGGTCGGGTCGTTCCTGGAAAGCCTCTACCGCAGCTTCGAGGCCTCCGACCACCCGGAGAACGTGCTGCTGGTGACGCACGGGCTGACCATGCGGCTGTTCTGCATGCGCTGGTTCCACTGGTCCGTGGCCGAATTCGAGGCCCTTTCCAATCCGGGCAACGGCGAATACCGTGCCCTCCTGCTCGGCCCGGACGGCCGGTACCGAATGGACCGCCCGTTTGAGCGGTGGACCACACCCGAGCCTTATGACCTGGACGGCTAGAGTTGCCCGCGATGACGCCTGATTCCACTCCCGAACGGCGCTACGCGCGCGCCATGGCCAGCCTGCGAGGGCTGGCGCTGGGTGACGCCCTGGGCTCCCAGTACTTCGTCCCCGTGAACTACCCGCTGCTCAAGCGGCGCGAGCTGCCCGCCGGCGCCGGCGCATGGCAGTGGACCGACGACACCGAAATGGCCTGCTCGGTGGTGGCGGTGCTGGCCGAGCGCGGGCGCATCGACCAGGACGCGCTCGCGAGTTCCTTCGCCCACCACCACGACTTCGACCGTGGATACGGGCCCGCGGTGAACCGGATGCTGCGTCTGGTGCGGGAGGGGCAGGACTGGCGCACGCTGGCCGCCGAACTGTTCAACGGGCAGGGTTCGTGGGGCAACGGCGCCGCCATGCGGATCGCGCCGCTGGGTGCCTGGTACGCCGACGACCCGGAGCAGGCCACGCACCAGGCGGAGATCTCCGCCTACACCACGCACCAGCACCGCGAGGCCGTGTGCGGGGCGATGGCCGTCGCCGCGGCGGCCGCGCTGGCCGCGGGTACGGACGGTCCGCCGAAGGCCTCCGACCTGCTGGACGGGGTGATCGCGCTGGTGCCGCGCAGTGCGGTGGGCGCCGGGCTGCGGCGGGCGCGGGACATGCTGGACTACGGCGACGCGACCACGGTCGCGGCGGTTCTGGGCTGCGGGCGGCGCACGAGCGCGCACGACACCGTGCCCTTCGCCCTGTGGTCGGCGGCGCGGGCGCTGGACGACTACGAGCGGGCGTTCTGGACCACCGCGCAGGTGGGCGGGGACGTCGACACGACCTGCGCGATCGTCGGCGGGGTGCTGGGCGCACGCGGGGACGCCGTGCTGCCGGCCGCGTGGCTGGCGCGTACCGAGGCTCTGCCGGCCTGGCTGCCGGAGGTGGCGGCGGGCTGACGCCCGCGGCCCCCGCGGGGTCGGCGGCGCTTCGTCTCGCGGGCGATTCGGGCGGATTCGGCCTTTCCGGGCGTTCGCCGATGCCGCTTGGCCGCCCGCACTTGCCGCTGGTCCCGCAACCACGGCGCCACGCCCGTGGACGGGGAACTGATGGTCCTGATGAACGGCCATCACGAACGGACCCGTGCCGATCTGGGCGCTCCTCGCGGAGCCTGACGCCACCTCGGCATCACCGGATCACCCCGTCCCATGGCCGCATCAGCGAGGTGAAGTGGCCTGTTCCGATTGTCACGGTCCTGCCACAGCACTCTTTTGATCCTGTTCAAAACTGCACCGCACCGGCCTACTCTGTCCGCATCGCCGCCCCACCCTGAACTCCGGGGCGGCCGACAGGGGAGGGAAACCGATGTCAGAGAACACCGGCGGGGCGGACGAAGCCCGGTCCAAGGACGCGGTCAACGCAGAGGCCGCAGCCGGGGATTCGCCCGCGACGTCGCCCTCTGCACCGGCACCGGCACCGGCACCGTCACCGGCACCGGCACCGTCACCGGCACCGGCGCCGGCGGGGGTGGGGGTGCCCGCCGACGCCGCGGCCTGGCATGCCTGGCAGGTGCAGCAGCAGCGCTCCCGCGCCGAAGCCCTGGCGAAGTCCTCGGCCTCGCCCTCCTGGGCCACGCTCGTGCGCCCCGCCGAGGCCGCTCCCATCCCGACCGAGGCCATCGTCGCCGTTCTCGCCTCCGGCCTGGCCACCGCCCTGCTGCTCGGTGACGGCATGGGCCCCGGTCTGCTGGTCGCGGTGGTGCCCGCCGTCCTCGCCGCGTACGTCGCCGCCCGCACGGCCGGCCGTACCGCGCGCCCCTGGACCGTCGCCTGGGTGCTCGGATGCCTCGCCCTCCTCGCCATACCCGCCCTGCGCGATTCGGCGTGGCCGGCCACGCTGGCCATCCTGTCCGCCGTCCTGCTGGGCGCGCTGGCCCTCCACGGCAGCCGCACCTGGCCCGGCGTCCTGCTCAGCCCGCTCGGCTTCCTCGACGCCGCCGTGTCCGGGACCGCCTGGCTCGTGACCGGGCTGCGCTCGCGCGGCGGGGTCAGCAAGGACCGCTGGCTGCCCGTCGCCAAGGCGACCGGTGTGGCCGTCGCCCTGCTGGTGCTCTTCGGCGCGCTGTTCGCCTCCGCCGACGCCGCCTTCGCCGATCTCCTGGGCGGCCTGCTGCCCGACGTGTCGGTCGAGGACGGGCCGATCCGGTTCATGCTCTTCGTCCTCGGCGCGGTGCTCGCCCTCGCCGCGGCCCGCACCGCCGCGGCCCCGCTGCGCTGGGACCGGATCAAGGTGGCTCCGGGCAAGCCGCGCTCCCGGGTCGAATGGGCCCTTCCGCTCGTCGTGCTCAACCTGCTCTTCGCCGGATTCAACGCCGTGCAGCTGGCCGTCCTGTTCGGCGGCTACGACAAGGTCCTGCAAAGCACCGGCCTGACCTACGCCGAGTACGCCCGCCAGGGCTTCTGGCAACTGCTCTGGGCCACCCTGCTCACCCTCGCCGTGATCGCGCTCGCCCTGCGCTGGGCTCCGCGTTCGGGGGCGGGCGACCGCCGCTTCGTCCGCGTCGTCCTCGGAGTGCTGTGCACGCTGACGCTGGTCGTCGTCGCCGCCGCGCTGCGCCGGATGGACCTCTACGTGGACGCGTACGGGCTGACCCGACTGCGGGTGTCGGTGGCCGCGATGGAGCTGTGGCTCGGGCTGGTCATCGTACTGATCATGGCCGCCGGGCTGTTCGGCGGCCGCTGGCTGGCGCGCGCGGTCGCGGGCAGCGCTGCCGCGGCGGTGTTGGTGTTCGGCCTGCTGTCCCCGGACGGGATGGTCGCCGAGCGGAACGTGGCCCGCTTCGAGGCGGACTCGAAGATCGACCTGGCCTACTTCCAGTCCCTGTCGGCGGACGCCGTGCCCGCCCTGGACCGGCTGCCCGAGCCCCAGCGGTCCTGTGCCCTGCACGGGATCAACGAAGAGATCTCCCGCGCGGGAGACGTCCCCTGGTACGCGATGAGCCTGGGCGAGCGCCGGGCCCGGCAGATCCTGCGCGAGCGTCCGGTGACGGCTTCCTACGAGGCGTGCTCGCGCATGGGTGCCTTCGGCAGCCGCATCGAGTACTGAGG
>NZ_JBSGXU010000095.1:0-30787 GCF_053610205.1 Streptomyces sp. NPDC054932
GAAGCCCCCCGGTCCGAGGACCGGGGGGCTTCTCTCGTTACAGAGCGGACAACGCGACTCGAACGCGCGACATCCACCTTGGCAAGGTGGTGCTCTACCAACTGAGCTATGTCCGCAGGTGCGCCGTAACGCGAGAACTACTATACCCAACCTCGCTCGCGTGCGAGACGCACTGCGGTGTGCCGGTTCTCCGCACCCAGCTTCGTCGCCGCCGAGGAGAGGTAGTTCCGTACCGTCCCCTGCGACAGCGAGGCCCGCTCCGCGATCTCCGCGACCGGTGCCCCGTCCGCCGCGAGTTCGAGCACTTCCGCCTCCCGCGCGGTCAGCGGCGAGTCCCCGGCGCTGATCGCGTCAGCGGCCAACTCCGGGTCCACGTAGCGGCCTCCGGCGTGCACGGTGCGGATCAGCTCGGCCAGCCGCTGCGCCGAAACGGTCTTCGGGGCGAAGGCGCGCACCCCCGCCGCCAGGGCCCTCTTCAGGTGTCCCGGACGGCCGTGACTGGTCACGATCATGGTCTTGCAGCCCGGAAGTTCGGCCCGCAGGGATGTGGCGACACTCACACCGTCCGCCCCCGGCATCTGCAGGTCCAGCACCGCCACGTCCGGCCGGTGGGCCCGTGCCATGGCCAGTGCCTCGGGTCCCGAGGCCGCCTCCGCGACGACGAGCAGGTCGTCCTCCAGCGCGAGCAGCGCGGCCAACGCGCCCCGGATCAGGTGCTCGTCATCGGCGAGCAGTACGCGTACGGGGCTCACGCCCGCACCTCCAGTCCTTGCAGTCGTCGGTCCGGGATCTCCGCCCGCAGCCGGAACCGGCCGTCGCCGATCAGTCCCGCCTGCAGCGTCCCGTCGAGGGCCGCGAGTCGTTCCCGCAGCCCGGCCAGCCCCGAGCCCGGCGGCCCGGTCGGGGTCTCGGGAGCCCCGTCGTTCTCCACCACCAGCGTCACGGCGCCCGTCTCCGCGGCGGTCAGCCGGATCAGGCAGCGGTGCGCGTCCCCGTGCCGCAGGATGTTCGTCGTCGCCTCGCGCACCACCCAGCCGAGGGCCGACTGGACCTCGGCGGGCAACTCCGTGCCCCGCGCGGCCAGGAAGTCCACGCGGCAGTCCATCCCGGCTGCGCTGAGCACGCCGCGCGCGCCTTCCACCTCCACCGAGAGGTCCGCCTGCCGGTAGCCCCGCACCACGTCCCGTACCTCGCGCTGGGACTCCTGGGCGATCCGCTGCACCTCGATCATCTGCTCCACCGCCTCCGGCCGTTCGCGCCGGGCCAGCTGTATCGCCAGCTCGCTCTTGAGCGCGATCACCGCCAGGTTGCGGCCCATCACGTCGTGCAGGTCACGGCCGAACCGCAGCCGCTCCTCCGCCACCGCGAGCCGTGCCTGGACCTCGCGCGAGCGGTCCAGCTCGTAGACCGTTCTCAGCAGCCACGCCGAGAAACCGCAGGTGGCGCCGAAGAACAGGCTGCCGAGCAGGATGCCCACGCAGTACCCCAGGGCCGTGACGGCCGGCGTGCCCAGGGCGAGGGCGGCCAGCCCCGTCGCGACCGCCGCCACCGGCGGGATGTACCGCATCCGCTTCACCGACCGCAGGCACAGGACCAGCGATCCCGAGGCGAACCAGATCAGCCCCGCCACCAGCGTGGGCGCCACGGCCTCCTCGGAGATGTGTCCGGTCGCCCGGAGCGTGAGCACGGCCAGGGTGCACGCGGCCGTCGTGACGACCACCGCCACCGCCGTCCGGGTGGGGCGTTCGCGCCGGCCCACCACCCAGTGCAGCGCCTTGTGGGTCAGCACCCCGCACAGCACCGCGTGGCCGCAGACCATGAGGAGCAGGGCGAGGGCCAGCAGGACCGAGGGCCGCGAGGGGGCGGTGGCGGCCACGGGCATCAGCCCGAAGGACGTGATCTCCAGCAGGACGAAGAGATGGAACGACCCCCTGGTGTAGAGCTCGACCTTCCCCGCGGTGCTGCGGTTCTTCCACCACCCGGTCATCTTCGACACGGTCCCCGTCCCCCGACTCGCTTCACCGGCGCGGTTCCCAACGGAACCACCTCCGCACAGAAAACACGGTGATCACGATCCAGGCCAATGTGTTCAGTCCGGCGCCCAGCAGGTCCCCGCCCGCCGAGCCGCCGCTCCACCCGGCCCGTACGAGGTCCATCACCCCGCTCAGCGGCAGCAGTTCGCACAGCGACGCCGCCAGGTCCGGCAGCGAGTCCGTCGGGAAGAACAGCCCGGAGCCGAGCACGGTCGCCAGGAACAACGGCAGCGTGGTGAGGCCCGCGGTCTCCACGGTGCGGGTGAACGAGCTGGTCAGCGCGGAGAACCCGGCCAGCAGCACGATGCCCGCGAGCACGGCCACCACGAGCAGCAAGGGGTTGCGCGGCATGCGCACGTCCAGGGCGGCCGCACCGGCCACGGCGAGGACGGTGATCTGCCCGAAGGCCAGGACGGCGGCCGGCAGGGCGGTGCCGGCGATGATCTCCAGGTCGGTCGCCTCGCCGGTGCGGAGCCGCTTGAGGACGAGCTCCTCGCGCCGGGCGACGTAGGCGGAGACCAGGTTCATGTGGACGACGAGGATCAGCACCATGCCGATCCCGCCGGTCAGGGTGGCCTCGCCGAGGGCCTCGGCGCCGTCGGCCCCGCTCAGCGAGGAGCGCAGGATGAACACCATCAGCAGGGGCATGAGGACGGCCAGGGTGAGCGCCGCCCGGTTGCGCACCAGCAGGGTCAGTTCCGAGCGGCCGAGCGCGACGAGCCGGCCGGGGTTCAGGGTGAGCGTGTTCATCGGGTCCCCGCCTTGGTGTCCTCGGTGCGGCCGCCGGTGGTGCGGCGGTTCTCGGCGATCTCCAGGAAGGCCTCCTCCAGGGAGGCGGTCCGGGCGTCGAGCCCGGCCAGTTCGACGTCGCACTCCCGGGCCCAGTCCAGCAGTTCGGCCAGGTCGGCCTGGAGGCGTTCGGTACGGATCTCCACGCGCTGCCCGTCGGCCGCCGCCCGCAGCGTCAGCGGGAGCCGGGCCGCGGGCACCTCGGCCGGCAGGGTGAAGCGGATCCGGGCCGGACGGGTGGCGGTCACCTCGGCCGGGCTGCCGGAGAGGACGAGTTCCCCCTCGTGGAGGATGGCGAGCCGGTCCGCGAGCTCCTCGGCCTCCTCCAGGTAGTGCGTGGTCAGCAGCACCGTGGTGCCCTGGTCGCGCAGCGCCCGGACGAGCGCCCAGGTGTCCCGGCGCCCCTCCGGGTCCATGCCGGTGGTCGGTTCGTCGAGGAAGAGCACCTCGGGCCGGCCGAGCAGGGCCAGCGCGAGGTCCAGGCGCCGCCGTTCGCCACCGGACAGCTGCTTGACGCGTACGGAGGACCGCGCGGCCAGGCCGACCAGTTCCAGCACCTCCGCCGCCGGGCGGGCGCCGCTGGTGACCCCGCCCCACATCCGGACGGTCTCGGTCACCGTCAGGTCGGAGGGGAAACCGCCCTCCTGGAGCATGACCCCGGTGCGCGGGCGGACCTCGGCCCGCCGCGTGTACGGATCGAGCCCGAAGACGCGCACCCGGCCCCCGCTCGGCGCGGCCAGTCCCTCCAGCAGTTCGACGGTGGAGGTCTTGCCCGCGCCGTTGGTGCCGAGCAGCGCGAAGATCTCGCCCCGGGCCACGGAGAAGGACACGCCCCGTACGGCCTCAAAACCTCCTGCGTAGCCGCGGCGCAGGCCCTCGGCTTCGATCACGGTGTCAGTCATGGTTCAAGATTCGCGGCGCCCGGGCCGGGTCGGCAGTGCGTGCCGTCACGGTCCCCGATGACATTTGTCAGGAGGGCGGCGGCTTCGCATCCGGGGAAACACGAAGAAGGCCCCGATCGCAATGACCGGGGCCTTCTTCTTACAGAGCGGACGACGCGACTCGAACGCGCGACATCCACCTTGGCAAGGTGGTGCTCTACCAACTGAGCTACGTCCGCATGCCCTGCATGCACCGCCGTGAGGCAATGCATGCATCACTCTACCCGATCCACAGCAGTGGTCCGGAAGTGATGCAGAGCGGGTGACAGGAATCGCACACTGCGCCTTCCCTCTGGAAGAGGGATGTTCTGCTACTGAACTACACCCGCACGACCTCGGAGGCTCTGACCTGCGGCCTGGCCCCTTGGCGTGATCCACACACTAGCCGACGGATGGGGGTGCATGGCAAATCGACGCTCAGTGGGCCGCGTTGTAGGCCTCGTAGATCTTCTTGGGGATGCGGCCGCGCGGGGGCACTTCGTACTGGTTCGACCGGGCCCAGGCGCGGACGACCGCCGGGTCCGGGGCGACGGAGGTGTGCTTGAAGGCCTTGCCCGAGCGCGACTGGCGACGGCCGGCGGCCACGAAGGGGGCGAGGCCCTTCCGCAGTTTCTTTGCGTTCGCCGCATTGAGGTCGATCTCGTAGGACTTTCCGTCCAGAGCGAACACGACCGTTTCCGCCGCTTCTCCGCCATCGATGTCGTCGGAGAGCGTGACTACTACGCGCTGCGCCACGGATATCGGTCCCTTCGTGCGACGTCGCCACCTGCTGACGTGCGGTGATGTCGCCTGTGTGGATGTTTCGGGGCAATGCAACTTTCATCCGGAATCCGGAGTGATTCCTTTGTACCTCGATTCCCATTGCATTGCGAAGCCCAGTTAATTCTCTCCGCGTGTCCCGCCGCAATGCCGGGCGCGTGGTTTTCCGGGGGATTTTGCGAAGCGTTGGTGAAGCCGAAACGGCTCGGTGATCACGCCCGTTGGATATCTACCCGCGTAGAAATTTTGGCCGGGTACGCTGATGGAACCGCCTTCGCACCAACCACCACACGGGAGTGCCCGATGGCACGCGTCGTAGTCGACGTCATGCTCAAGCCGGAGATCCTCGACCCCCAGGGCCAGGCGGTGCAGCGTGCACTGCCGCGCCTGGGCTTCGAGGGGATCGCCGACGTCCGCCAGGGGAAGCGCTTCGAGCTCGAGGTGGAGGGACCGGTCGACCAGGCCGCCCTCGACCGCATCCACAAGATGGCCGAAACGTTCCTCGCCAACACCGTCATCGAAGACTTCACCGTGAAGGTCGAGGCCTGACGGTGACCACTCGCATCGGAGTCGTCACGTTCCCCGGAACGCTCGACGACCGTGACTCGCTGCGCGCCGTCCGCCTCGCGGGGGCCGAGCCGGTCTCGCTGTGGCACCGCGACAAGGACCTGCACCAGGTCGACGCGGTCGTCCTCGCGGGCGGCTTCTCCTACGGGGACTACCTGCGCGCCGGGGCCATCTCCCGCTTCTCGCCGGTGATGGAGACCATCATCGAGCAGGCCAGGGGCGGCATGCCCGTCCTGGGCATCTGCAACGGCTTCCAGGTCCTCACCGAGGCCCACCTGCTGCCGGGGGCGATGCTCCGGAACAACCACCTGCACTTCATCTGCCGCGACCAGAAGCTGCGGGTGGAGAACGCGGAGACCGCGTGGACCGGCGACTACACCGCCGGCCAGGAGATCTCCGTACCGCTCAAGAACATGGACGGCCGCTACACCGCCGACGAGCGCACGCTCGACGAACTGGAGGCCGAAGGCCGCGTGGCCTTCCGCTACCTGGACGGCAACCCGAACGGCTCGCTGCGCGACATCGCGGGCATCACCAACGCCGCGGGCAACATCGTCGGCCTCATGCCGCACCCCGAGCACGCGGTCGAGCCGCTGATCGGGACGGGCCGCACCGACGGCCTCCCGTTCTTCACCTCGGTCCTGAAGAAGCTGGTCAGCGCATGAGCCTCGACACCGTCAAGAACGCCACCGAAACCCCGGACGCCACCCAGCCCTGGAAGGAACTCGGCCTCAAGGAGGACGAGTACGTCCGGATCCGGGAGATCCTCGGCCGCCGTCCCACCGGCGCCGAGCTCGCCATGTACTCGGTCATGTGGTCCGAGCACTGCTCGTACAAGAGCAGCAAGGTCCACCTGAAGCAGTTCGGCGAGAAGGCCCCCCAGAACGACGCCATGCTCGTCGGCATCGGCGAGAACGCCGGCGTCGTCGACGTGGGCCAGGGCTACGCGGTCACCTTCAAGGTCGAGTCGCACAACCACCCGTCGTACATCGAGCCCTACCAGGGCGCGGCCACCGGCATCGGCGGCATCGTCCGCGACATCCTCGCGATGGGCGCCCGCCCGGTCGCGGTCGTGGACCCGCTGCGCTTCGGCGCCGCCGACCACCCCGACACCCGGCGCGTCCTGCCCGGCGTCGTCGCGGGCATCGGCGGCTACGGCAACTGCCTGGGCCTGCCCAACATCGGCGGCGAGGTCGTCTTCGACGCCTGCTACCAGGGCAACCCCCTGGTCAACGCCGGCTGCATCGGCGTGATGAAGCACGAGGACATCCACCTCGCCAAGGCCTCCGGCCCCGGCAACAAGGTCATCCTCTACGGCGCCCGCACCGGCGGCGACGGCATCGGCGGCGTCTCGGTCCTCGCGTCCGAGACCTTCGACGACACCAAGCCCACCAAGCGCCCCGCCGTGCAGGTCGGCGACCCCTTCCAGGAGAAGCTCCTCATCGAGTGCACCCTGGAGATCTTCAAGGAGAAGCTGGTCGCGGGCATCCAGGACCTCGGCGGCGCCGGGCTCTCCTGCGCGACCTCCGAGCTCGCCTCCGCCGGTTCCGGCGGCATGCGGGTCGAGCTGGACACCGTGCCGCTGCGCGACGCGACGCTCTCGCCCGAGGAAATCCTCATGAGCGAGTCGCAGGAGCGCATGTGCGCGATCGTCGAGCCGCAGTACGTCGACCGCTTCATGGAGATCTGCGAGAAGTGGGACGTCATCGCCACCGTCATCGGTGAGGTGACCGAGGGCGAGCGCCTGGAGATCTTCTGGCACGGCGAGCAGATCGTGGACGTGCCCCCGGGCACCGTCGCCCACGAGGGCCCCGTCTACAACCGCCCCTACGCGCGCCCCTCCTGGCAGGACGCGCTGCAGGCGGACGACGCCGGCAAGCTGCCGCGCCCGCAGACCTCCGAGGAGCTGCGCGCCCAGGTCCTCGCACTGGTCGCCTCCCCGAACCAGGCCTCCAAGTCCTGGGTCACCGACCAGTACGACCGCTTCGTGCAGGGCAACACCGTGCTCTCGCAGCCCGAGGACGCGGGCATGGTCCGCATCGACGAGGAGTCCAACCTCGGCGTGGCCATGGCCACCGACGGCAACGGCCGCTTCGCCAAGCTCGACCCGTACACGGGCGCGCAGCTGGCGCTGGCGGAGTCGTACCGCAACGTGGCGGCGACCGGCGCCAAGCCGCTGGCCATCTCCGACTGCCTGAACTTCGGTTCCCCCGAGGACCCGGACGTCATGTGGCAGTTCGCCGAGGCCTGTCGCGGTCTTGCGGACGGCTGCCTGGAGCTGGGCACCCCGGTGACCGGCGGCAACGTCTCCCTCTACAACCAGACGGGCGACATCGCGATCCACCCGACCCCGGTCGTGGCGGTCCTCGGTGTGATCGACGACGTCAACCGCCGTACGCCGATGGCCTTCAAGGAGGCCGGCCAGCTGCTGTACCTGCTGGGCGACACGGCCGAGGAGTTCGGCGGCTCGGCCTGGTCCCAGGTCGTCCACGACCACCTCGGCGGCATGCCGCCGAAGGTGGACCTGGGCCGCGAGAAGCTGCTCGCCGAGATCCTGATCTCCGCCTCGCGCGACGGCATGATCGACGCCGCGCACGACCTGTCCGACGGCGGCGTGATCCAGGCGCTCACCGAGTCCTGCCTGCGCGGCGGCAACGGTGCCCGGATCGTGGTGCCGGAGGGTCTGGACGCCTTCACGTTCCTGTTCTCCGAGTCCGCGGGCCGCGCCATCGTGGCCGTCCCGCGCAGCGAGGAGCTCCGCTTCACCGACATGTGCGGTGCGCGGGGCCTTCCGGTCGCCCGCATCGGTGTGGTGGACGGCGAGGAGATCGAGATCCAGGGCGAGTTCACCCTCCCCCTGGCCGAGCTCCGCGAGGCCCACGAGGCGACGATCCCGGCCCTGCTGGCCTGATCCACCGCTGCTGCCCGAGCCCCCGACCGGTTCCTCCGGCCGGGGGCTCGCGCGCGTCCGCCACGTAAGCGGCCGTAGCGATTCCGTGCCCGGAAGACGCTTCTGGCGTGCGGGCGGGCCTCCCCATACTGACCGCGTGAGCATCGTCAAGCACCTGCCCGCAGCGGCGATACCCAGGGGCGGCGTCAAGGCCTGGCGGGTGAAGGACGCCCAGCGCTGGCTCGACGGGCGCGTCCCCGCCGCCTTCGCCCCCGTCACGGGAGGCTGGGTCCTCGCGCCGCTGGTCCTCCTCGCCGTCGTCCTGATCGCCCGGAACGAATCCGAAGCCGCGCAGCACGGCACCGAATGGTCCGGCTACGCCCAGGCCGTCCTTCTGCTCGCCCTCCCCGGCTGGTACCGCTTCCTGCCCGCGGCCACCCTCGTGTCCACCCCGCTGATCGCCCTGGACGCGGTCACCGGCCTCTACGGGATCGACCCCGCCGACGGCCCGGGCCGCGTCGGCCGGTGCCTGGTCCTGGCCCTCTGCGCCTGGGCGTTCGCCGGGTCCCTGGTACGGCTGGCGTCGCGGCGACGGCAGCGCGCTCTCTTCCTGGAGACCTTCGGCCGCGCCGGCCGCTACCCGGTCCCGGAACACCTCCCCGACGGCCACCGCCGACGCGGTGTCCGGCTGCTCCTCGCCGGGGGCGCGCTCTGCCTCGCCGCGACCGCGCTGCTCGTGTGGGGGACAGTCCAGGACCTGGGGGCCGGCCGCGAGCACCCGTACGACGCGACGGGCCAGCAGGTCCTCGCGATGCTGCTGCTCGTCCCCGGTACCCCGCTGCTCGGCCGCGGCCTCACCGCCCGGCGGGCCGCACGGCGGCTGCACGACGGACCGCAGCCGGTGATGCGCATCGGGGTCCGGCGCGAGCTCGGCAAGTGCAGCTGGCTGTTCGCGAACGCCACGACGACCGGCGCCCCGCCCCTGATCGGGTTCCGGGACCGGTTCGCGGACGGCCACCGGAGCTCCGGCCACCGCGCGACCCTCCTCGGCGGGGCCGAGAGCCGGCTGCGCGCCGACCACCACGACATCGACCAGGACGCCGAGCCGTACGAGGCCCTGATGTACGGCGTGCCCTGCGAGGGGGCCGAGGTGATCCTCCGGTACGCCGTCTACAGCGGCGGCTCCACCATCGTGGACAGCGTCACGGCCGCCCCGCTGCTGCCGCTGCGCCGCAGCCGCCTGCGGCCCTGGCGGCCCGCCGGCACCTCGTACACCCTCGAGGCCGAGCGCCGCCGCCAGGAGCGGGCCGCCCGCGCCGCCGAACGGTCGAGCGGTTCCGGGGGTTCCGGCTGCGGCTCCTCCGGCGGCTGCGGCAGTGACAGCAGTTGCGGGAGCAGTTGCGGCGGAGGCTGTGGGGGCGGCGACTGATCGGGCAGACTCGGCGCATGGCACCCAAGACCCGCAGGTACGACGCCGCGAAGATCAAGGCGGCCGTGACCGCGCAGTTCGGTCATGTCGCCGGCGCCGTCGCCGAGCTGACGCCCGAGCGGCTGGCGCGCCCCAGCGGGCTCGGTGACTGGAGCGTCGCCGAGCTCGCCGGGCACATCGCCTGGATCGCCGACTCGCTGGCGGGTGGCCTGGCCCGGCCGCCGGCCGCGGTCGCGGAACTGTCGGCCGTGGAATGGCCCTTCGCCACCGCCTCCCTGGCCGGGAAGATCTCCGAGGCAGCCAGGGAGACCCTGACCGGGGCGCCGCTGCCCGAGCTGTACGAGCGGGCGGCCGTCCGCATGGCCGAGGCGCTCGCGGCGCATCCGGGCGAGCGCGTGCTGGACCTGTGGATCGGCGACATGACCCTGGCCGACTTCCTGGTGACCCGGACCGTGGAGCTGGTCGTCCACACCGACGACCTGAACCGGGCCGCCGGACTGGACATCCCGATCGAGCGGCAGGCGCTGGCCGCCTGCACCCGGCTGCTCGCCGACGCCCTGGCGCTCAAGGCCCCGGGCGGTTCGGTCGAGGTACGCGTCCCGCCCTTCGCGGTGGTCCAGTGCATCGAGGGCCCGCGGCACACCCGCGGCACCCCGCCGAACGTGGTGGAGACCGACCCGCTGACCTGGATCCGGCTCGCGACCGGCCGTACGGGATGGGCCGAGGCGCTCGACGCGGCGCAGGTGCGGGCCAGTGGCGAGCGGGCCGATCTGTCGGCGCTGCTCCCCCTGATGAGCTGAGCGGGGGCGGGGTGGAACCGCTCCGGCGCCCGGTCCGTCCCAGTGGCATGCGTACCTTCCGGCACGTCCACACCTCCGCGGGCCTGGCCCTCGTACTCGCCCTCGCCCTGGCCGGCTGCGGCCGGGGAGGGGCGAGCGGGAGCGCCCCGCTCCCCGACCCCGTGGGTTCCTGGGCCGTCGAGTCCCTGACCACGGGCGGCCGTACGATGCACGCGCCCGCGGCCGCCCGTGTCGACATCGGGGAGAACGAGGCCAAGGGCAACTACGGCTGCAACGGCTTCACGGCGGCGGTGGCCTTCGCCGGCCCCTCCGCGGTGACCGTCACACCCGGTGCCTCGACCACCATGGCCTGCGCGGACATGGAGTTCGAGACGGCCTTCGCCAAGGTGTTCCAGGGCAGGATGACCATCGACCGGGGCCCCGACCGGCTCACCCTGAAGGCCGCCGACGGGAGCACCCTCGCCATGACGTCCACGCCCCCGGTCCCGGACGCCCCGCTCACCACGACACCGTGGACCGTGGAGTCCCTGGTCGGCGCCGGTACCGCGGCCTCCCTGCCCGCCGAGGCTGCCGGGAAGGCGCGGTTCACCATCGCCCCGGACTTCGCCGTGAGCGGCATCCTGGGCTGCAACCGGTTCAGCGCGCAGGCCACCGTCGTCGGCTCCACGGTCACCTTCGGGCCGCTCACCTCGACCCGGATGGCCTGTGACGGCCCGGTGGGCGAGGTCGAGAAGGCGCTGACCGGGCTGTTCGGCAGCGGCCCGCTCACGGCGAAGGTCGACGGCCGGACCCTGACCCTCACCGCACCGGACGGCAAGGGCCTGACCGCCGGGGCGGCCTCGGCCGCGGAATGACCCGCTGACCTGCGGCCGACCCGCCACCCGGTGGGTCAGCCCGGGTAGGGCAGCAGTCCGGCGTCGGTCTTCTCCCAGGCCGCCCGCAGCTGCGCCAGCCGGGCCGGCTCCACGGAGGCCTTGTCGGCCTGCTCGCGGACGTCCCCGGCCAGGTTGAACAGCTGGTCCCTGCCCGCCTTGCCCCGGTAGTACTTCCAGTCGCCGCGGCGCAGCGCGCGCTCGCCCCGCACCCGCCAGAACAGGTCCCGCTCGGCCACCTTCTCGCCGCGCAGCAGGTACCCGGCCAGGCTCACCCCGTCCAGCGGGTGGGCCCGGTCGGGCCGCGCCCCGGCCAGCTCCAGCAGGGTCGCCGTCCAGTCCGGGCTGAACACCGGGACGTGGCTGACCTGTCCGCCGTCCAGCCGGGCGGGCCAGCGCACGATGTTCGGCACCCGGATCCCGCCCTCCTGGAGGGAGGCCTTGTTGCCGGACAGCGGCCAGTTGTACGAGAAGCGCTCGCCGCCGTTGTCGCTGGAGAAGACCACGACGGTGTCCTCCTCCTGACCGGAGCGCTTCAGCGCCTTCAGCACCTCGCCGATCGAGCGGTCGAGGTCCTCGACCATCTCCTTGTACTTCTCGACGGAGCCGCCGTCCTGGTGCCACAGGGCGCGCCCGTCGCCGGCCTTGATCCGCCGGACGATCTCGGCGCTCTCCTCCGTGTCCCCGTCGGCGATCCACGGCCAGTGCGGGGTGGTGAAGTTGAGGTTCAGCAGCCACGGCTTGCCGTGGTGGTCGCGGGAGACGTACTCGCTCGCCCGTTCGGTGATGATCCGGGTGTAGTACCGCAGGTCCTTGTACTCGGCGTCGCCCTCGTAGAGGTCGTACTCGCCGCCCAGGCCCAGCTTGGAGTAGTACTCCAGGGCCCCGCCGAAGTTGCCGAAGAACTCGTCCCAGCCGGACTTGGTGGGGCTGTAGTCGGGCAGGTGGCCCGCGTGCCACTTGCCGATGAGCGCGGTGGCGTAGCCGGCCCCCTTCAGCAGCGAGGCCAGGGTCGGGTGCGTGGGGTCGAGGCCCACGGTCTTGTCCGCGATCGGCTCGGCCAGCCCGCCCCTGGTGCGGCCCGGGTAGCGCCCGGTGTAGAGGCTGAACCGGGTCGGCGAGCAGGTCGCGGAGCCCGAGTAGGCGTCGGTGAACCGGACGCCCTGGCGGGCGAGCCGGTCCAGGTTCGGGGTCTTGATGTGCGGGGAGCTGTACGAGGAGAGGTCGGCCCAGCCCAGGTCGTCGCCGAGGATGAACAGGATGTTCGGCCGGCGGGAGGGCCGGGGCCGCCCGGCCCGGAACTCCCGCTCCTGCGGTGTGTTCTGCCCGTCCCCGGCGGACGGGGCGGCGGCTGCCGGGGAGGCGCCCAGCCCCACCGCCGCGGCGGCCGCGCTCACGCCGACCGCGCCGCCGAAGGCACGCCGGGACAGATGGGGTTCGTACGAGGTCACAGGTACTCCAAGGCACGGCCCGACGGCCCGCCCCGGGCGGCGCGGGACGGCGCGCGGCACGGCAGGGCGGGCTTCGGGCAGGGATCAGGAAAGGAAAAGAACCGAAAGCGGCGTGTGACTACGCAGAACAGCGACAGATGGCGCTCGCGACACGGACAAGGTCCACGTGCCGGCGCTCGACGAGGGTGACGGTTCGGTCACCGAGAGGCTGCATGGGGCGAGAGCCTGTCCGAATGCCCGTGCACCTGTCAACAAGCGTTTCCGGATACCGAGACGGAAGGGATCGGTCACCCTCTGTGCTGTGACATTTCCCGGGCGTCCCCAATTCGGACCAGTGGTCGATCTCGCCTACACTCGGGAGCGTGCCTCGTGGTGATGGACGACTCAACCACGACCTGCTCCCCGGCGAAAAGGGCCCCCAGGACGCTTGCGGCGTCTTCGGTGTCTGGGCTCCGGGTGAAGAGGTCGCCAAGCTCACCTACTTCGGACTGTATGCCCTGCAGCACCGTGGACAAGAGTCCGCGGGAATCGCTGTGAGCAACGGTTCCCAGATCCTCGTCTTCAAGGACATGGGCCTCGTTTCCCAAGTCTTCGACGAAACCTCTCTCGGCTCGCTCCAAGGTCATATCGCGGTCGGTCACGCCCGCTATTCGACCACCGGGGCCTCCGTCTGGGAGAACGCTCAGCCCACTTTCCGTGCGACCGCCCACGGCTCCATTGCCCTGGGTCACAACGGCAACCTGGTGAACACCGCCGAGCTTGCCGAGATGGTCGCCGACCTCCCCCGTCAGGACGGCCGCGCCACCCAGGTGGCCGCCACCAATGACACCGACCTGGTCACCGCCCTGCTCGCCGGTCAGACCGACGACGAGGGCAAGCCCCTGACCATCGAGGAGTCGGCCGCCAAGGTCCTGCCTCAGGTCAAGGGCGCCTTCTCCCTCGTCTTCATGGACGAGGGGACCCTCTACACCGCCCGTGACCCGCAGGGCATCCGCCCGCTGGTCCTCGGCCGCCTGGAGCGCGGCTGGGTGGTGGCGAGCGAGACCGCCGCCCTCGACATCTGCGGCGCCAGCTTCGTCCGCGAGGTCGAGCCGGGCGAGCTCATCGCGATCGACGAGAACGGTCTGCGCACCTCCAGGTTCGCGGAAGCAAAGCCCAAGGGCTGTGTCTTCGAGTACGTCTACCTGGCGCGCCCGGACACCGACATCGCCGGCCGGAACGTCTACCTCTCGCGTGTCGAGATGGGCCGGCGCCTGGCCAAGGAAGCCCCGGTCGACGCCGACCTGGTGATAGCGACGCCGGAATCCGGCACGCCCGCCGCCGTCGGATACGCCGAGGCCAGCGGGATTCCGTACGGTTCCGGCCTGGTCAAGAACGCCTACGTGGGCCGGACCTTCATCCAGCCCTCGCAGACGATCCGCCAGCTCGGCATCCGGCTCAAGCTCAACCCCCTCAAGGAAGTCATCCGGGGCAAGCGCCTGGTGGTCGTCGACGACTCGATCGTCCGCGGCAACACCCAGCGCGCCCTGGTCAAGATGCTCCGCGAGGCCGGCGCGGCGGAGGTCCACATCCGGATCTCCTCGCCGCCGGTGAAGTGGCCGTGCTTCTTCGGCATCGACTTCGCCACCCGGGCCGAGCTGATCGCCAACGGCATGACGGTCGACGAGATCGCCACGTCGCTCGGCGCGGACTCGCTCTCGTACATCTCGCTCGACGCGATGGTCGAGGCGACCACCATCCAGAAGCCCAATCTCTGCCGTGCCTGCTTCGACGGCGAGTACCCGATGGAGCTGCCCGACCCGCAGCTCCTGGGCAAGCAGCTGCTGGAGTCCGAGCTCGCGGGCGGCACGGACGCCGCCGACGCGCTCCGTCGCCCGTAGCCCTGGTTCAACCTGCGCCGGGCCCTGTCTTTGAGGCTTCTCCCAGGGCCCGGCACCACACGCAGTAACGACACGAAAGCTCTCTCCTGTCATGACAGAGAAGACCACCGGTGCCAGCTACGCAGCCGCAGGCGTGGACATCGAAGCGGGCGACCGCGCCGTCGAGCTGATGAAGGAGTGGGTGAAGAAGACGCAGCGCCCCGAGGTCCTCGGTGGCCTCGGCGGCTTCGCCGGCCTCTTCGACGCCTCCGCCCTCAAGCGCTACGAGCGCCCGCTGCTCGCCTCGGCCACCGACGGCGTAGGCACCAAGGTGGACATCGCCCGCCAGCTCGGCGTGTACGACACCATCGGCCACGACCTGGTGGCGATGGTCATGGACGACATCGTCGTCTGCGGAGCCGAGCCGCTCTTCATGACCGACTACATCTGCGTCGGCAAGGTGCACCCCGAGCGTGTCGCCGCGATCGTCAAGGGCATCGCCGAGGGCTGCGTCCTCGCCGGCTGCGCCCTGGTGGGCGGCGAGACCGCCGAGCACCCCGGCCTGCTGGGCCCGGACGACTTCGACGTGGCGGGCGCCGGAACCGGCGTCGTGGAGTACGACCGCCTGCTCGGCGCGGATCGCATCCGTACGGGTGACGCCGTCATCGCCATGGCGTCGTCCGGCCTTCACTCGAACGGGTACTCGCTGGTCCGCCACGTCCTCTTCGACCGCGCGAAGATGTCGCTGGAGGGCCACGTCGAGGAGCTCGGACGGACCCTCGGCGAGGAGCTCCTGGAGCCCACCAAGATCTACTCGCTGGACTGCATGGCCCTCACCCGTACGGCCGAGGTGCACGCCTACTCGCACATCACCGGCGGTGGCCTCGCGGCGAACCTGGCCCGGGTCATCCCGGACCACCTGCACGCCACGGTCGACCGCACCACCTGGGCCCCCGGCGCGATCTTCGACCTGGTCGGCAAGGCCGGACAGGTGGAGCAGCTGGAGCTGGAGAAGACCCTGAACATGGGCGTCGGCATGATGGCCGTCGTCCCGCAGGAGTCGGTGGACGTGGCGCTGACCGCGCTGGCCGACCGGGGTGTGGACGCCTGGGTCGCGGGAGAGATCCTGGACCGCGGCGACCGCACCGAGGGTGCGACCCTGACCGGCTCCTACGCGAGCTGAGCAGCACTGAAACCCGGCCCGGGGCTATGCCCTGGACCGGGTTTCAGTCTTTTGTCTGTCGTGCAGACGCCTCAGGGCGTCAAGCGCCGCGACGCTGAGCAGACGGCCCGGACTCTTCGTCCTCGTCGTCGTCATCGCTGTTGTAGAGATCCGCGTACTTGGCGTACGGGTCGTCGTCGTCCAGATCGTCATCGACTTCGACCGGCTCGCTGATAGGCAGCGGCTCTGTCGGCGATGCGCCCAGCTCATTGGCCAGACGCGAGAGGTCAGTCCCGCCGCTGTTGTACTTCAGCTGGCGGGCGACCTTTGTCTGCTTGGCCTTGGCCCGGCCGCGCCCCATGGCTCGACCCCCTCGGTGACGGGGCTCGACGGCCCCAGAGTCTGACACGCGTTCATGGTTCGGAGCGGGCTCTCCGTGGAGAGACCGTCCGTAGGGGTTTAACGGTACCTGCTTCCGCGGCCATACGGTACGCCGCCCGCATGACGCGCCCCGGTGCAGAACCAACAAGGCGCCCCGTCCTCGCTGGTCAGCTGCGATTTTAACCCTTTCCTGGCGGGCGACCCGCCGAAGTGCAGTGAGTTCCGTCTCCCCACACCCCGGCGGGCGCACCCGAAAGGCCCCGGGAAGGGCTCAGACGGCGCGGGCGGCGCGGCCGTCCGCCATCCGCTGCTCGGCGATCCGGTCGGCCGCCGCAGCCGGCGGAATCCCATCAGCCTTCGCGCGAGCAAAGATTTCCAGCGTGGTGTCGAAGATCTTCGTCGCCTTGGCCTTGCAGCGGTCGAAGTCGAAGCCGCGCAGCTCGTCGGCGACCTGGATGACACCGCCCGCGTTGACCACGTAGTCCGGCGCGTAGAGGATCCCGCGGTCGGAGAGGTCCTTCTCGATGCCCGGGTGGGCGAGCTGGTTGTTCGCCGCACCGCAGACGATCGTCGCGGTCAGCGCCGGGACGGTGTCGTCGTTGAGTGCGCCGCCGAGCGCGCAGGGGGCGTAGATCTCCAGGCCCTCCGTGCGGATCAGCGCGTCCGTGTCGGCGACCGCGGTGACCTTGCCCGGGTGCTTGTCGAGGATCCGCTGCACGGACTCCTCGCGCACGTCCGTGATCACGACCTCGGCGCCGTCCTCCAGCAGGTGCTCGACCAGGTAGTGGCCCACCTTGCCGACGCCGGCCACGCCGACCTTGCGGCCGCGCAGGGTCGGGTCGCCCCACAGGTGCTGGGCGCTGGCGCGCATGCCCTGGAAGACACCGAAGGCGGTGAGGACCGAGGAGTCGCCGGCGCCGCCGTTCTCGGGGGAGCGGCCGGTGGCCCAGCGGGTCTCGCGGGCCACGACGTCCATGTCGGCCACGTAGGTGCCGACGTCGCAGGCGGTGACGTAGCGGCCGCCGAGGGACTCCACGAACCGGCCGTAGGCCTCCAGCAGTTCCTCGCTCTTGAGGACGTCCGGGTCGCCGATGATGACGGCCTTGCCGCCGCCGAGGTCGAGACCGGCGAGGGCGTTCTTGTACGACATGCCGCGCGAGAGGTTCAGCGCGTCGAGGACGGCCTCCTCGTCGGAGGCGTACGCGTGGAAGCGCGTACCGCCGAGGGCGGGGCCCAGGGCGGTGGAGTGGATGGCGATGACGGCCTTCAGGCCGGTGGCGCGGTCCTGGCACAGCACGACTTGCTCGTGGCCGCCCTGCTCCGTACGGAACAGGGTGTGCAGGACGCCGTCGGTCATTTCGGTCACGGTGGTGACTCCCATGGAAGAGATGCGGCGGAAAGACGCCCGCCCTGCGGGTGGGGGAGGGCGTGCTGGGAGCAGCGTAAGACCTGTGGGCCGCCCGTAGGTGACCTGTCCGAGGATCGAAACACTCCTGGTGTACGGGAGGCGCGGGGGCGCCCGGGAGGTGAACCTGACCCCGGGACAGGGCAGTACGAGAGCGTGAGCGAATCCTCCGATGCCCCGCTGTCGTCCGCGCGCTCGGCGCCGACCGTCCCGTACGCCTCCTACCTGCGCGTCTACGAGCCCCTGGCCGCCTTCGCCGAGCCGGAGCGCACGCACTGGTCCGACTACGCCCGGCGCGGGGCGACCCCGACCGCCCAGGACGAACTGCGCCGCTCGCTGGTGAATTTGGTGCGGGTCCCGGTGGTGGGGGTGCCCGCGCACGAGAGCGCGGACGCCTTCACGGCGGTGGTCGACGGGGTGGTGCTGGTCTGCCCCTGGCGCACGCGGCTCCGCGGCTGGCTGGCCCTCCAGGAGCTGGTCGAGTCCTTCCCGCGCCCGGTGCTGGACGCGGCGCTCCCGCCGGGGGCGCGCCGGCGGGCGGCAGAGGACTACGAGCACTGGCGCGAACGGAACCCGGACGCGCGCCCCTGGATCCGTACGGGGGTGTGGCAGATCCCGCTGCGCTGGTTCGTGCTGGTGGCCGACGAGGAGCGCGACCACGTGCCGGGCGAGCGGCTGCGCTACCGCACGCCGATGGTGCAGGCGCGGCGCCGGCTCGCCCGGGCGCTGCGGACCCTGCGCGACGCGGAGGGGTACGGGATGCTCGCCGACGGGCTGGTGGAGGTGGGGAGCTGGCTGGAGGAGTTCCATCCGCGCTCGATGGTGGAGCTGGACTACGGCGGGCTGCTGCACGCGCTGCCGGCCGACCGGCTGGCGGCCGACCGCTCGGCCGGGGACCTGGCGGCGGGCATCGAGGCCCTGCGGGCCGGGGACACGGAGGCGGCGTCCGAGGTCTACGGGGAGCTGGCGGAGCGGTGGCGGGCGGTTCGGGAGCGACTTTTCGCGAATTAGGCCAGAAGTGACCGGTGTGACTTATTCCTGCTCCGAAGAGCCCGGACGTATCGTGCGGTATCGGTCGATCGGTCAATACTGGCTGATCAGAGGCCTGATCATGGCATTCGGGACGTAGTGCCAGGACCTACGTCCCGATACGGGCCATTGGCCCAAGCGTGACGGACCGCACTAACTACACCCTTGCGCCCTTCCCCTACCCTCGTGCCAAAATAGGACAAGGAGTCCGGGGAGGGTTCCTTCCGCCCAACTAAGGGCGGAATGCTCGGCATTGCACTCTACGGGGGGTCTGACGACTCCTGATCGCTCTGTGACTGATCGTCACAGTGGGGTGACTGTCCGTTATGAGACGGTCCATCGGCTTCCGCCGCTGATGAACACCTCGGAGGGCAATTCCGTCGGTTTGGCCGTCGAGGCTGGACGGATGGTGTAGTTGTAGTGCCGAGGACAAGCCGTTCGTCCTATAACCGACTCGGCCCGCGTATGTCCATTTCGGGCAACGCGGGCCAAGGTGCAGAATTTAGAGGAAAGAACCGAGATGGTTCGGTTCTCCCGAGGAGGCCGCTCATGACCGCTCGCACCCCTGATGCCGAGCCGCTGCTGACCCCGGCTGAGGTTGCCACGATGTTCCGCGTGGACCCGAAGACGGTCACCCGCTGGGCCAAGGCTGGCAAGCTCACGTCCATCCGCACCCTGGGTGGACACCGCCGGTACCGCGAGGCCGAGGTTCGCGCACTGCTCGCGGGAATTCCGCAGCAGCGCAGCGAGGCCTGAGGTCGCGCAAACACCCCGCTTTAACGGGTTTATATCGGGTCCCCCAATCCGATGAAACCCACATGGCTTCAAACGGCCGGGCCTGCCCCAACAGGTCCCAGGTCGTTCGATCGCGCTGGACTCCGCCGGGTCCAGCGCGATCTTTTTATGCCCAGGTCAGGGGGGTCCCGGGTGCGCGCGGGGGCTCCGCGGGGCAGGTGCCATTGCACATATTCTATCGAGCCGGCGTATGGGTCCTATAAAAGTATGAGTCTCAAAAACTCATGCGGTGACACCCGTCACAGATGATCACTCTTGTATATCCGGTAATGCACCCCGTAAAGGGGATGTGCTTCGCGAGGCACATCATGCGAACGGGGGATTCCGGATGACGGTCGGTCCGGCGGTACTCGCCGGCGCCTTCCTGAGTGATTCCGCCGTCAACTCCATGCGCTCTTCACGTGCTCCCCATGCGCTCTCCTCATGTGTTCTTTCCACATGCTCTCCGCGCGCGGTTCACCCGTGGTGGGCCCGTGGTTCGGCGCGAGGGGGCAGGGAGGGGTGGCGGGGGACGGGGAGGGGTGGCGGGGGTCCGGGGGAGGGTACGGGGTCCACGGGCGGCCCGGAGGGGCTGCGGAGGCCGACCGGAGGGTCCACGGGTGACACGGGTGCTCCAACGGCCCCCAGGGGCCCCCAAGGCCCCACGGGCGGCGCCACCCACCAACGCGTCAGGGCCCGTATCCCCTGGGGGATACGGGCCCTGACGTTTCTGCGAACCTGACGGGACTTGAACCCGCGACCTCCACCTTGACAGGGTGGCGAGCTAACCAACTGCTCCACAGGTCCTTGATTTGCGGCCGCTCGGCGGCTGCGAATCAGACTGTACCGCAGCTCAGGGGGTGCAGTCGAACCGGACCGCGGCGCCGGTCACGGCGCCGCCGCATCCACCGCCTTCACGATCCGCTTGTCGGAGATCGGGTACGCCGTCCCGAGCGCGTGCGCGAAGTAACTGACGCGCAGTTCCTCGATCATCCAGCGGATGTCGGTGACCGTGGACGGGACCGGCCGCCCCTTCGGCAACTGCTCCAGCAGCCAGGCGTACTCGTCCTGCATCTCGTGGACCTTCTCCATGCGCGTGGTGTCGCGCTGGACGCCCGTGGGCATCTGCTGGAGCCGCCGGTCCACCGCCACCAGGTAGCGCATCAGGTCCCCCAGCCGGCGCAGCCCCGTGAGCGTCACGAAGCCGGCCGGCATGAGGGCCGCCAGCTGCGTCTTGACGTCCTGGATGTTCGCGACCAGGGCCAGGCTGCCGGTCGCCTTCAGCCGGCGCTCACAGGCCTGCCAGGCGGCCAGCACCTGCTGCACCTGGCTCACCGTACGCACGGTGGTGTCCACCAGGTCGGCGCGGACGGCCTCGTAGAGCTTCCGGAAGCCCGCCTCGTCCCACGCCGGGCCGCCGTGGTCGGCGATCAGCCTGTCGGTCGCCGCGGTCGCGCAGTCGTCGAAGAGCGCCTGGATGGAGCCGTGCGGGTTCCGGGACAGGGCCAGCTTCTGCTGGTTGCTCAGGTGGTCCGAGGCGAACTTCGCCGGGTTCACCGGGATGTTCAGCAGGATGAGCCGCCGGGTGCCCAGCCACATCGCCTGCTGCTGCTCGGCCTCGGTGTCGAAGAGCCGTACGGAGACGGTCGCGCCCTCGTCGACCAGCGCCGGGTAGGCCTTCACCGGCTGGCCGGCCCGCCGGGTCTCGAAGACCTTGGTCAGCGTGCCGATTGTCCAGTCGGTCAGCCCGGTGCGCTCCACCGACTCCCCGCCCGCCCGCTCGGCGGTGGCCGCGGCGGCCTTGGAGAGCGCCTGGCGGGCCTTCGGCTTCAGCCTCAGCCGCAGGGCCTCCAGGTCCTTGTCCTCGGCGAGGTTCTTGCGGCGCTCGTCGATGATCCGGAAGGTGATCTTCAGGTGGTCGGGGATCCGGGTGAGGTCGAAGTCCTCGGCCGAGACCGGGACCCCGACCATCCGCTGGAGCTCGCGCGCCAGCGTGACCGGCAGCGGCTCCTGCAGGGGCACCGCAGTGTCCAGGAAGCGGCCGGCGTAGTTCGGCGCGGGCACGTAGTGCCGGCGGATCGGCTTCGGCAGCGAGCGGATCAGCTCGGTGACGACCTCCTCCCGCAGACCCGGGATCTGCCAGTCGAAGCCCTCGTCGGTGACCTGGTTCAGCACCTGGAGCGGGATGTGGACGGTCACGCCGTCGGCGTCCGCGCCCGGCTCGAACTGGTAGGTCACCCGGAACTTCAGCTGCCCCTGCCGCCAGGAGTCCGGGTAGTCGGCCTTGGTGACCCCGGCCGCCTTCTCGGTCAGCAGCATTTCCCGCTCGAAGTCGAGGAGTTCGGGCTCCTCGCGCTTCTTGTGCTTCCACCAGGAGTCGAAGTGCGCCCCGGAGACGACGTGGGCGGGGATCTTCTGGTCGTAGAAGTCGAAGAGGGTCTCGTCGTCCACCACGATGTCGCGGCGCCGGGCCCGGTTCTCCAGCTCCTCCACCTCGGTGAGGAGCTTGCGGTTGTCGGCGTAGAACTTGTGGTGCGTGCGCCAGTCGCCCTCGACGAGCGCGTTGCGGATGAACAGCTCGCGCGAGACCTCGGGATCGATGCGGCCGTAGTTGATCTTCCGCTGGGCGACGATCGGTACGCCGTACAGCGTGACCTTCTCGTACGCCATCACGGCCGCCTGGTCCTTCTCCCAGTGCGGCTCGCTGTACGTGCGCTTGATCAGGTGCTGGGCCAGCGGCTCCACCCACTCGGGCTCCACCTTGGCGTTCACCCGGGCCCACAGCCGCGAGGTCTCCACCAGCTCGGCCGACATCACGAACTTCGGCTGCTTCTTGAAGAGCGAGGAGCCCGGGAAGATCGCGAACTTGGCGCTGCGGGCACCGAGGTACTCGTTCTTGTCGGTGTCCTTGAGCCCGATGTGGGACAGCAGACCGGCCAGCAGCGAGACGTGGATGACCTGCTCGGGGGCATCGGCCTCGTTGACGTGGATGCCCATGCTCTTGGCGACCGTGCGCAGCTGGGAGTAGATGTCCTGCCACTCGCGGATCCGCAGGAAGTTCAGGTACTCCTGCTTGCACATGCGGCGGAACGAGGACGAGCCGCGCTCCTTCTGCTGCTCGCGCACGTAGCGCCACATGTTCAGGAACGAGAGGAAGTCGCTGGTCTCGTCCTTGAAGCGGGCGTGGTTCTGGTCGGCCTGGGTCTGCTTGTCCGAGGGGCGCTCGCGCGGGTCCTGGATGGACAGGGCCGCCGCGATGACCATGACCTCGCGGACGCAGTTGTTCTTGTCGGCCTCGATGACCATGCGGGCCAGGCGCGGGTCCACCGGGAGCTGCGAGAGCTGGCGGCCCATCTGCGTCAGGCGCTTCTTCGGATCCTTCTCGGCCGGGTCCAGCGCGCCGAGTTCCTGGAGGAGCTGTACGCCGTCGCGGATGTTGCGGTGGTCCGGCGGGTCGATGAAGGGGAACTTCTCGATCTCGCCCAGGCCCGCGGCGGTCATCTGGAGGATGACGGAGGCCAGGTTCGTGCGCAGGATCTCGGCGTCGGTGAACTCGGGACGGGCGTTGAAGTCGTCCTCGGAGTACAGCCGGATGCAGATGCCGTCGGAGGTACGGCCGCAGCGGCCCTTGCGCTGGTTGGCGCTGGCCTGCGAGATCCGCTCGATGGGCAGGCGCTGGACCTTGGTGCGGTGGCTGTAGCGGGAGATCCGGGCGGTGCCCGGGTCGATCACGTACTTGATGCCCGGGACGGTCAGGGAGGTCTCGGCGACGTTCGTGGCGAGGACGATCCGGCGGCCCGTGTGCTGCTGGAAGACGCGGTGCTGCTCGGCGTGCGAGAGGCGCGCATATAGGGGGAGAACCTCGGTGAAGCGCAGGTTCCGTTTGTTCAGGGCATCCGCCGTGTCACGGATCTCGCGCTCGCCCGAGAGGAAGACCAGGATGTCGCCCGGCCCCTCCGACTGGAGCTCGTCGACGGCCTCGCAGATGGCCGTGATCTGGTCGCGGTCGCTGTCGTCGCCCTCCTCCTCCAGCAGCGGCCGGTAGCGGACCTCCACCGGATACGTCCGCCCGCTGACCTCGACGATCGGCGCCTCGCCGAAGTGCCGGGAGAAGCGCTCGGGGTCGATGGTCGCCGAGGTGATGACGACCTTGAGGTCGGGACGCTTCGGCAGCAGCGTGGCCAGGTAGCCCAGCAGGAAGTCGATGTTCAGCGACCGCTCGTGGGCCTCGTCGATGATGATCGTGTCGTAGGCGCGCAGCTCGCGGTCGGTCTGGATCTCGGCGAGCAGGATGCCGTCCGTCATCAGCTTCACGAAGGTCGCGTCCTGGTCCACCTGGTCGGTGAAGCGGACCTTCCAGCCGACGGTCTGCCCGATCTCGGACTTCAGCTCCTCGGCGATGCGCTCCGCGACCGTGCGGGCGGCGATCCGGCGGGGCTGGGTGTGCCCGATCATGCCGCGGACGCCGCGGCCCAGCTCCATGCAGATCTTGGGGATCTGCGTGGTCTTGCCGGACCCGGTCTCGCCCGCGACGATCACGACCTGGTGGTCGCGTATCGCCTCGGCGATCTCGTCCTTCTTCTGGCTGACGGGCAGGTTCTCGGGATACGTGACCTCCGGCATCCGCGAGGCACGGCCGGCCAGCCGCCCGGCGGCCTTGGAGGCCTCCGCGGCGATCTCGTCGAGCACGGCCTGCTTGGCCTCGGGCTTGCGGATACGGCGGGCGCCTTCGAGGCGGCGGCCGAGGCGGTGCGCGTCACGGAGGGAGATCTCACCGAGAAGCGTCTGCAGGGCGGCGAAGGAAGTAGACATACCTGATCGAGGATCTCACCTGCGCCCTCCGGGTGGCGAACGCATTTGTCGGGTGGACCCGTACCATTTCGGGACGAGTCCGTCGGTCGTACGAGTGAGAGGCAGCCCACCTTGTCCCGCCTCCGCCTCTTCGGCTGCGCCGTGCTCGCGGTACTGGCGGTGCTGCTGGGCGCGGCCGCCCCTGCCGCGGCCGGTCCGGGCACGACCCCCGCGGTCCCGGCGGCGACCGCCGTTCCCCGGGCAGGAATGCTCCCCGGCCCGGCCGCGGACACGTTCACGGGCACGTCCACGGACCCGTCCGTGGGCACCTTCGCCGACCCGGCCGCGGGCCCGGCCGCGGCGGCACCGGCCGGTACCGGCCACCGGGGTCCGGCCTGCGCCCCGCACGCCCCCGGCGACGGGGGCGTCCCCGCCGTCCCGGCCCGCGCCAAGAGCGAGCACGCCCAGGTGCCGCCGGCCCGGGCGGCGCCCGAGGAGGCCGCCCCGACCGCGGCGACGGCCGTACGGTTCCCCGTACGCGACCCCGGCCGCCCGGCGCCCGACCGGCTGGAGCTGTGCGTGATGCGGGTCTAGACCGACCGGTCACCCCACCGGTCCGTCCCACCACCCGCAGCACTGGAGCACCCGCATGCCCTCGTCCAAGACCTCCACGAAGCCCCTGCTGATCTCCGCCGGGGTCGCCCTCGCCGCGATCACCCTCGGCATCGTCTCCTGGCAGGCCACCGCCCCCGCCGGGACCGGTTCCTCCGACTCCGGGTCCGGCTCCGGCGCCGTGGCCGCGCCCCGGACCGACCCCGCCGCCGAGCTCAAGGCGCTGGCCCGCCGCGAGGCCGGCGACAAGCTCGCCGTCGGCCGCGCCGACGCGCCCGTCGTGCTCATCGAGTACTCCGACTTCAAGTGCGGCTACTGCGCCAAGTTCGCCCGGGACACCGAGCCCGAACTGGTGAAGAAGTACGTCGCCGACGGCACCCTGCGCATCGAGTGGCGCAACTTCCCGATCTTCGGCGCCGAATCCGAGGCCGCCGCCAAGGCCGCCTGGGCGGCCGGGCAGCAGGACCGCTTCGACGCCTTCCACGCCGCGGCGTACGCCGGCGGCTCGAAGGAGAAGGGCTTCGCCGAGCCCCGCCTCGTGGAGCTGGCCCGCGAGGCCGGGGTCCCCGACCTGGAGCGCTTCAAGGCGGACATGGCCGGCGAGCAGGCCGCGGCGGCCCTGAAGAAGGACCAGGAGGAGGGCTACCGCATCGGCGTCACCTCCACCCCGTCGTTCCTCCTCAACGGCAGGCCGATCGCCGGGGCCCAGCCGCTCGACACCTTCACGGCGGCCATCGCCAGGGCGAAGGCGGAGGCGGCGAAGCAGTGACCGACATCGGATACCTGGCCGCCCTGCTGGGCGGCCTCCTCGCGCTGCTCAGCCCGTGCAGCGCGCTGCTGCTCCCGGCCTTCTTCGCGTACTCCATCGACTCCACCTCGCGGCTCCTGGCACGCACCGGGATCTTCTACGCGGGCCTCGCGAGCACCCTCGTACCGCTCGGGGCGGCCGGCTCCTACGCCGGGCGGTTCTTCCACGGCAACCGCGACGGGCTCGTCCTGGCCGGCGGCTGGCTGATCATCGCGCTGGGCCTCGCGCAGATCCTGGGCCTCGGCTTCGCCCCGAAGCGGCTCTCGGAGCTGTCGGGCCGGATCCGGCCGACCACCGCCCTGTCGGTGTACGCGCTCGGTGCGGTCTACGGGCTGGCCGGCTTCTGCGCCGGCCCGATCCTGGGCAGCGTCCTGACGGTCGCCGCGGTCAGCGGCAGCCCCGTCTACGGCGGCCTGCTGCTCGCGGTCTACGCCCTGGGGATGGCCGTGCCGCTGTTCCTGCTGGCCCTGCTCTGGGAGCGGTTCGAGCTGGGCCGGCGGCGCTGGCTGCGCGGTCGGGCCCTCACGGTGGGCCGCTTCGAGCTGCACACCACCTCGCTGCTGTCCGGGCTGTTCTTCATCACCCTGGGCGCGCTGTTCCTCGCGTACGACGGGGCGAGCGCACTGCCCGGGCTGCTGGACGTGGACGACTCGTTCGCGGTGGAGCAGTGGGTCGGCTCGGTGGCGGACGCGGTCCCGGACTGGGCGCTGCTCGGGCTGGTCGCCGCCGGGGCGGCGGCCGTCGGCGTCGTGCACTGGCGCCGCAGCGAGCGGCAGCGCGAGCGGACGGTGGCCGAGGCCGAGGGAGAGTAACCACAGAAGGCCCCGTCCGATGGACGGGGCCTTCTGGATGGTGGCTGGGGCCGGGGTCGAACCGGCGACCTATCGCTTTTCAGGCGATCGCTCGTACCAACTGAGCTACCCAGCCACGAAACCGTTTCCGGCTTCAGCGATCCTGACGGGACTTGAACCCGCGACCTCCACCTTGACAGGGTGGCGAGCTAACCAACTGCTCCACAGGACCTTGCAGTGTGCGAGAACAAGTCTTGCACACGGTAATGCGTACCCCCAACGGGATTCGAACCCGTGCTACCGCCTTGAAAGGGCGGCGTCCTGGGCCACTAGACGATGAGGGCTAAAGGCCCGCCGGGCACTTCTTCAGCGCGTCGGGGACGTGAGAAGCATATGGGATCCGGGGAGCTATCGCCAAAACGGTTTCTCCCCCGCAAGCCGGAGGGGCCCCCGCCGGAGCGACAATGGCCGGGTGCTGGAGATGACGCGCGAGGAGTTCGAAGAGCTCGTCGCAGAGGCCCTGGACCGGATCCCGCCGGAGCTGACGCGGCTGATGGACAACGTGGCGGTGTTCGTCGAGGACGAACCGCCCGCCGACGACCCCGAGCTGCTCGGGCTCTACGAGGGCACCCCGCTGACGGACCGCGGCGAGTGGTACGCCGGGGTGCTGCCGGACCGGATCACCATCTACCGCAATCCCACGTTGCGGATGTGCGAGGACCGGGAGAGCGTGGTCGCGGAGACGGAGGTCACCGTGGTGCACGAGATCGCCCACCACTTCGGGATCGACGACGACCGGCTGCACGCGCTGGGGTACGGGTGACCCGACCGGTCCCGGGCGACGGGGCGGCGGAGGCGATCGATCCGGACGTCGACCTGCACGTCCCCGCGCAGCGCACCGAGCCGCAGGGCCGGGTGCTCGCGGCGGTGGCGGCCGGCGGCGCGATCGGCGGGGCGGCGCGGTACGGGATCTCCCTGTTGTGGCCCGCCGGGCCCGGGGCCTTCCCCTGGGCGACCCTGTGGATCAACACCTCCGGCTGCGCCCTGATCGGCGTACTCATGGTGCTGATCAGCGAGGGCGGCCGGACGGCTCCGCACCCGCTGCTCCGGCCCTTCGCCGGGGTCGGTGTGCTCGGCGGCTTCACCACCTTCTCCACCTACGCGGTGGACGTCTCGCGGCTCCTGGACGAGGAGGAGGCGGGGACCGCGCTGGCGTACGCCGGGCTCACGGTGGCGGCGGCGCTGGGCGCGGTGTGGGCGGCGGCCTCGGCGGCCCGGCTCGCGGTCGGGGCCCGGGGGCGCGGGGGCGCCCGGTGAACTGGCTGCTCGTGGTGGTGGGCGCGATGGTCGGCGCGCCGCTGCGCTACCTGATGGACCGTGCGGTGCAGGCGCGGCTGGACGGGCCGGACGCCGTGTTCCCCTGGGGCACCTTCGTGGTCAACGCGACCGCCTGCCTGGTGCTCGGGACGCTGGCCGGGGCGGCGCTGACCGGGGCCGCCTCCGCGCGGCTGCAGCTGCTGCTGGGGGCCGGGCTGTGCGGGGCGCTGAGCACGTACTCGACGTTCTCGTACGAGACCCTGCGGCTGGCCGAGCGCGGGCACCGGTTCCTGGCCGCGGCGAACGTGGTGATGTCGGTGCTGGTCGGGCTGGGCGCGGTGCACCTCGGCTCGCAGGTGGCGCGGCAGCTCTTCGCCTGAGGTGTTCGGCCGAGGGCGTGTCCCTTACGGGTCAAAGGGAGTTGGGCACATTGACCCGCTCATGCGGAAAGTTCACCCTCAGGCTCCGGAGGTGCCCCGTGCGCCAGTTGTCCGCTTCCCTCCGACTGGCCGTCACCGCGCTCGCGGTCGCGGCGACGGCCGGCTGCATGAGCGTCGGTGAGGACGCGGCGAAGCCCGGGCCCTCCGCCCCCGGTGACCGCCGCAGCGGTGCCGAGGCGGGCGCCGGGACCGTCACGGGGCGGGGCTCCGGGGTCCGCGGCAACGGGCACGGCGCGAAGGACGCCACGGGGAACCAGGACGGCAGGCCCAAGGAGGACGGCAAGGCCTCCGGCGCGACAGGGGCCTCGCCGAGCCCGGGCGCGCCGAGCGGTCAGCCGGGGGTGCCCGCGCCGTCGGCGGGACCGGGCGGCGGCGCGGGCGGACAGGGCCCGCAGGAACCCACCACGGGCGGGTCGGGCGGCGGACCCGGCGGTCCGGGCGGATCGGCCGGCGGGCAGCAGTCGGCGAGCCCGACCCCGGCGCCCCCCGCCACGACTCCCCCTGTGACGGAACCCACGCCGGAGCCGCCGACTCCGCAGCCGGAGCCCACCACCCAGCCGGCCCCCGAGCTGTAGGCCCGGCGGGCATCCGGCCGGTCCGGCGGGGCCGGTCCGGTGGTCGCCCCGGGGAGACGTTTTCGCAGGTCGGGGACGTTTCTGCAGGAGCGACTTGCCAGACCCCGGGGAGGGTGCGTATGGTTATAGATCGTTTGATCCCATTGCCCGGCGCCGAATCCGAAGAGCGCCGTGTGGCGCGTACTCTCCCTAGCCGTGGCTGACCGCATTGAGGCGGTCGATTTGCGATTCACGGAGTTTGGGCGCGTGCCGAGACTCCGGAAGGTTTCGCATTTCGCATGTCCATTTCCAGCTCTGACCGTTCCGTCATGCCCGAGAACGACTCCAACGAGATGATCGACGCCGAGGCCCTCGTGGTCACCGAGGCGATCGAGGCCGCTGAGGCCGACGAGATCATCGAGGCTCTTGAGGCCGACGTGAACACCGACGAGTCCTTCGAGGACTCGACCACCGACTTCGACGACGCCGACGCCGAGCCCTCGATCACCTTCGGCGACCTCGGTCTGCCCGAGGGCGTCGTGCGCAAGCTCGCGCAGAACGGCGTCACCACCCCCTTCCCGATCCAGGCCGCGACCATCCCGGACGCCCTGGCCGGCAAGGACATCCTCGGCCGTGGCCGTACCGGCTCCGGCAAGACCCTCTCCTTCGGTCTGCCGACCCTGGCCACCCTGGCCGGCGGTCACACCGAGAAGAAGAAGCCCCGCGCCATCATCCTCACGCCGACCCGTGAGCTCGCGATGCAGGTCGCGGACGCGCTCCAGCCCTACGGCGACGTGCTCGGCCTGAAGATGAAGGTCGTCTGCGGCGGCACCTCCATGAGCAACCAGATCTACGCCCTGGAGCGCGGTGTCGACGTCCTCGTCGCCACCCCCGGCCGTCTGCGCGACATCATCAACCGTGGCGCCTGCTCCCTGGAGAACGTCCAGGTCGCGGTTCTCGACGAGGCCGACCAGATGGCCGACCTGGGCTTCCTGCCCGAGGTCACCGAGCTGCTCGACCAGATCCCCGGCGGCGGCCAGCGCATGCTCTTCTCCGCCACCATGGAGAACGAGATCGGCACCCTGGTCAAGCGCTACCTGTCCAACCCCGTCACGCACGAGGTCGACAGCGCGCAGGGCAACGTCACGACCATGACGCACCACGTCCTCGTCGTGAAGCCGAAGGACAAGGCGCCGGTCACGGCCGCCATCGCCGCCCGCAAGGGCCGCACCATCATCTTCGTCCGCACCCAGCTGGGCGCCGACCGCATCGCCGAGCAGCTCGTCGAGGCCGGCGTGAAGGCCGACGCGCTGCACGGCGGCATGACGCAGGGTGCCCGTACCCGCGTCCTCGCCGACTTCAAGGACGGCTACGTCAACGCGCTCGTCGCCACCGACGTCGCCGCCCGCGGCATCCACGTCGACGGCATCGACCTGGTCCTGAACGTGGACCCGGCCGGCGACCACAAGGACTACCTGCACCGCTCGGGCCGTACCGCCCGTGCCGGCAAGTCCGGTGTCGTGGTCTCCCTCGCGCTGCCGCACCAGCGCCGCCAGATCTTCCGCCTGATGGAGGACGCGGGCGTCGACGCCTCGCGTCACATCGTCCAGGGCGCCGGCGCCTTCGAGCCGGAGGTCGCCGAGATCACCGGTGCCCGTTCGCTGACCGAGGTCCAGGCCGACTCCGCGAACAACGCTGCCAAGCAGGCCGAGCGCGAGGTCGCCGAGCTGACCAAGCAGCTGGAGCGCCTGACCCGCCGCGCCGGCGAGCTGCGCGAGGAGGCCGACCGCCTCGTCGCCCGCTCCGCCCGTGAGCGTGGCGAGGACCCGGAGGCCGCTGTCGCCGAGGTGGCCGAGGCCGCCGAGGCCGAGGTCGCGGCTGCTGCCGCCGCCGCTGCCGCCGAGCTGGCCGCGCAGGAGCGCCGCGAGGAGCAGCGCACCCAGCGCGACGACCGCGGCAACTTCGAGCGTCGTGACAACCGTGGTGGCGACCGCGGCGGCTTCCGTCGTGACGACCGCGGTGACCGCGGTGGCCGTCCGTCCGGTGGCTTCAACCGCGACGACCGCTCCTCGGGCGGCTTCAACCGCGACGACCGTCCGTCCGGTGGCTTCCGCTCCGGCGGCGGCGACCGCCCGTTCAACCGCGACCGTCGCGACGACCGTCCGTCCGGTGGCTTCCGCTCCGGCGGCGGCGACCGCCCGTACGGCCGCCGTGACGACCACCGTCCGTCCGGCTCCGGCTCCGGTTCCACCGGCGGCTTCGGCGGCCGCCGCGACGACAAGCCGCGCTGGAAGCGCAACGGCTGATCGCAGCTGAGCTGAACCCCTGAGAGC
>NZ_JBSGXU010000096.1:0-30758 GCF_053610205.1 Streptomyces sp. NPDC054932
GGGCCCGCGGCGTCCGGCGCGGGGCATCGACCGGCGGAGAGGCGCAGCTCGTACCTGTTCGTACTCGCGCGCTTCGACAACGCGGCGAGGCGCCGCGCCGGGCGTCGCGGGCCAGGCGGAACTTTGCGGACACCCCCTAGCCCTCCGCAGGAGCCCGGCCCGTCAGGGCCGCCAGGCTGGAGCGGACGTGGTTCATGTGCGCCCGCATCTCCTCCGCCGCCTCCCCGTGCTCCCGCAGAATCCCCCGCGTCTCGCGCCCGATCCGCTCCTCCGCCACCCGCGCCCCCGCGAGCAGCTCCGCCGCCCGCGCCTCCGCGTCCTCCTGCCCGTGCCGCGCCGATTCCTCCGCCTCGGCGAAGCCTCGACGGGCCTCCGCCAGCCGGGACTCGGCGTACCGCTCCAGTTCCGCATGCCGCGCGTCCAGTTCCGCCTCCCGCGACGCCAGCTCGCGCTCCGCCGCCTCCCGGCGCTCCGTCTGCTCCTGCTCGCGCTCCGCCAGCTCCGCGTCCGCCCGCCGCCGCGTCTGCGCCAGCGCGGCCGCGGCCTGCGCCCGCCAGTTGGCCGCGTCCTCCCGCGCCCCCGCCCGTACGTCGTCCGCCTCGCGCTGCGCGCGCAGCAGCCCCTGCCGGGCCCGGACCTCCGTCTGCTCGCGCACCGCCTCCGCGTCGTCCCGCGCGAGCCCGGCCACGCGGTCGGCGCGTGCCTCGGCCGCGCCGAGCGTCGCGGAGGCGTCCACCCGCGCGTCCGTCCGCAGGGCGTCCGCCTCTTCCTCCGCCAGGTGCAGGATCCGCCGGGCCCGCTCGCTCAGCTCGTCGTACGTCTGCGGGGCGAGCGCGGCGACCGCCTCCCGCAGCCGCTCCGCCTCCGCCTCCATCTGCTTGGCCAGGACCGTCAGCCGCGCCACCCGCTCCCATGCCTCGTCCCGGCTCCCGGAGAGCCGGGCGAGGTACCGGTCGACCTCGTCCATGCGGTAGCCACGACCGCGCACGGTCGCAATGGGTGCACTCATCCTGGATGCGCCTCTCTCGCGGGGATTCCCGTCAAGGATGCGCCATTTGATCCCGGAAGCCCGAATGGCCGGGCCGAGACCCTGTTCGAAGGTCTCGCCCCGGCCATCCAATGGATCATCCGATCAACCGATCAGAGCAGTCCGTCCCACATCTGCTCCAGCAGCACCGACCACCAGCTCTCCGGCGAGGACAGCGCCGCACTGTCGAGCCCCGCCAGATTCGCCTGGAAATCGACCGTCCAGCGCCCCGCCTGCTCCGGCGTCAGATGCTGGCGCAGCCGCCACATGTGACCCAGCATCGCCAGGGACCGTGCGAACTGCGGCAGGCTCGAATTCACGAACTGCGGCGGCACCGGGGCACCGCCCGGACCGCCCTCCACCGGCACCGCCACGATGTGCGCGGTCCCGTACTGCACACACAGCGCCTTGCCGAAGTCGCTGCCGACGACCAGGTACGAGCCCGCGTCCGAGGCCGGCTGCACCTGCCGCTGCGCGGCCAGTTCGGCCAGCGTCGGCACCGGCTGACCCGGCACCGCCTGCGCCCAGAAGAACGGCCCGAAATCGACCGGCAGGCCCGCCCACATCAGCGTCTGCGCCACGATCTCCGGAACGCCCTGACGCGACACGGCCCGCTGGTCGAAACGGAACACGCCCTGCGGACCGAAGGCCCCCGTCAGCTCCTGCGCGATCGCCTCCAGCGGGATCGCCGGCTGCAGCGGGACCTGCGGCAGCGGCGCCCGTACCGGCGCCGGGCGCGCCGGACCGTCCGCCACCTGGTGCAGCTCGCCCTGATGGGTGAGCAGATGCCGCATGCCCTGCTGCCGGCCCGCGTGGTCCTTCCCGTACGGGGCCACGCTCGTGATCCGTACCTGCGGCCAGGTCTCCCGGATCATCCGGGCGCAGTAACCGCCGGGCAGCTCACAGGACTCCAGCTCGGTGTGCAGCTCCAGCACCTGCTGCGGCGGCACGTTCATGGCGCGCAGCTCGTAGAGGATCTGCCACTCCGGGTGCGGGGTACCGGGCGCCGAGCGGCGGATGAGCTGCTGCTCGGAGCCGTCGGGCGCGCGGTAGCGGAGCACGGCCTGGTAGCCGGGGCCCACGGTGGGCGCGCCGGTCGGGACCGGGGGCTGCGCACCGGGCGCACCGGGCCCGCCGGCCGGCGGGCCGGGGGGCCCGGGCGGCTGCACCATGGCGGGGCCGGCCAGCATCGTCGCGGCATGGTCGAGCCCACCACCGGGCGCGCCGGGGGCACCCGGAGCACCGGGGGCGCCGGGCGGACCGGGCGGCTGCGGTACACCGGGACCCGCGAGCATGGTGGCGGCGTGATGGGCGCCACCACCGGGCGCACCCGGAGCACCGGGGGCCCCGGGCGGACCGGGAGGCGCGGGCGGCTGACCGGTCACGGCCGGACCCGCCAGCATCGTCGCGGCATGATCGAGCCCACGACCCAGCGACCCCGGAACCCCCGGCGGACCGGGCGGCGCAGGCGGCTGCCCCGCACCCGCACCCGCACCCGGAGCACCGGGCGCGCGCGGCGGGCCCGGCGGACCGGGCGGCTGCGGCACACCGGGGCCGGCCAGCATGGTGGCGGCGTGGTCGAGCCCACCACCGGGCGCACCGGGCGCACCCGGCGGCGTCGGCGGCTGACCCGCACCCGCACCGGAGCCGCCCGGCCGCGAGATCTGAGCCTTGCTGGTCGGCGCGTCCGCGATGTCACTCGCCGACGAACCGGAACCCGGCACATCCAGCGCCGGCACGATCGCGGTCCTCGGCAGCTGGCTGCCGCCCGCCATCAGCGTGGTCTTCGCCTCCGGAGCCACCCCGGACGACGGCGCGTCCTCCAGGTCCGACCCGGACAGCGGCGGCGCGAACACGGTCGCGGGCAGCGGTACGGACGCGTCGTCCGTACCGGAGTTCACATCGGTGCCCGCCCACGGCGTGGCACCGACCGGCACCCCGGCCGGAGCCGGAGCCGGGCCCGTCGCCGGGACCCCGTCGTTGGCCGTGGGCTCGTAGGGGATCTCGCCCCCGCGCCGCAGCGGTACCGCCTCCACGGGCGCCGGAGCAGCCGGAGCCGCAGCGGGAACGGACCCGGACGCGCCACCGGCGGACGCGGCCGCAGCGGAATCCTGGGCGGACGGCCCGGGAGCCGACGCCGGCGCGGGCTCGGCCGCACGCGGAATCCCCGCCCGGTCCGCGGCCTCCTGCAGCCACTCCGGCGGACTGAGCATGAACGACGTCTGCTCCGAGTCGATCCGCGGCGGCGGAACCGAAGCCTCCGAAGGCGCCGCGGCCACGGCCCCGTACTCCTCCTCGTACCGGCGGATCACCTCACCCACCGGCAGTCCCGGCCACAGCGTCACCTCCCCGCTGTCCCGCGCGATGACCAGCCGCTGCCGCCCACCACCGGACACGGGACCGGCCGCGCGGTCCTCCGCCCACACCACGAACCCGAGCCCGAACTCCCGTACGCGCACCTCCCGGTGCTGGTACGCGGGCACGTCCCCGTTGATCCACTCCTCGGCGCGCTCCTGCGCCTGCGCAAACGTCACCATCGCGCGCTCACCCCTCCACCGGTGCCGTACCCGACACCGGAACCGAACGTGCGAATCCGCCGTCCACCATCAGACCGGCCACCGTCTCCAGCTCCGGCGGGTTGCCCGCCAGTCGCTCCAGAAAGGCGTCGAAATCAGCACCGCACGGCAGCAACAGCCGCTCCACGCGCTCCTGGACCGACCAGCCGTCCCGGTCGCGGGCGTCGTCGTACGGGGAGAACCACACCGAGCCGATGCCCTCGCCCTTCACCTTCAGCGCGAGCAGCCCGCCCTGCGCGAAGGCCACGCACAGGTAATCCTTCGTCAGGTGGTCACGCAGACACTTGTTGACGTACACCAGGTCATTGATCGCCGCCTCCTCACGCACCGTGAAGAACGGCTGGTCCACCAACAGACCCAGGTCCACGTCCAGGCCCGCACCCACCGGCGCACAACCGCCCGCGGCCTTCAGGAACGAGCGGTACGCCTCCGGCAGCCGGTAGCCGAGATCCTCCTCGACACCCTGAACGAGCTCCTCGGCGACCGAGACCACCGACTTCGGCAGCCCCATGTGCGCCGGACGCACCTCCTGCAACGGCCGCGTCCCGCGCTTCTCGTGGTCCACCGGAGCCGTCGCCAGGCCCGCGTGATGCCGCAGCAGCGCCTTCACCTCGACCGGGACCAGCTCCATGCGCCGCGAACCCGCCACGTGGTGCCAGGTCCAGCCGTGCGGCGTCGCCACCGGCCCGACCGTGTCCCACAGCTCGTGCCCGGCCGCCTTCATCGCCGCGTTCGCGGACACGTAGTCCGTCAGGCGCAGCTCGTCCACGCCGAAGCCCTCGGGCGGCTCGGCGATCTCCACGGCGGCGCGTGCGTACGCGGAGAAGTCCGGATGCCCATTGCCGTCCATCCGCACCCCGTGAGGATGCCGAGCTGCCCGGACCGGGTCCGGGAAGTGCACGACCTGCCCCGAGTAAGCGGCGTTGGGTGGCGCGGCCTGCTGCCCGAGCCGACCTGTCGTCATGGCGGTAGCCCCCTGCTGGATCTGGCTGGTTCACCACAGCCTATGCGCTGGGGCAAGAGCCTCACCCGCACCCGACCGGCGCACCCGCCCGAGGGCCAGGAACATCCGAATTGATACGAATATTCGACCCCGCTTCCGCATGACAGGTGACATTTGGCAGGCTGTCCCCGCAGCACGGGGGCGTGAGCGACAGCGGTCACCACCGCCGCCACGGGAGGGAAAGCACGGCTATGCACAACACGGCAACACGCACAGAATCCGGCGACACCGCGCCGGACGCACCGGGCACACCGGGCACCACCGGCCCGGCCGGCGAAGCCGCCGGCCCCGCCGGCGACCCCCGCCTGCGCTGGAGCAGCACCGACGGCCGCCCCGCCGCACCCGCCCTGCGCTTCCGCCGGGACGGCATCCTCCCGACCGTCGCCGCCGCCCTCTCCGTACGCGGCGAAACGCTCACCGGCACCGCCGGCAAGGCCGACCAGCCGCCCGCGCTCCACCCGCTCGTCCAGGACTTCCTCGACACCCTCACCAGCGGCCAGCGCGAACGATTCACCGGCCGGTGTCCCGAGGCGATCCTGCTCTCCCGGCACCTGACCGCCGTCGAGGGCGCCCGCTCCCGGCGCGCCTCCCGCAAACCCCTCTCCCCGAGCGAGGCCCGCCGCTCCCTCAAGAACGCCAGGATCACCGCCCGGCACATCCGCGAGGACGGCGACCCCCTCCACGGCAGCTACGCACCCCCCTGCCGCTCCTGCGACGCACTCCTCGCCCACTTCGGCGTACGCCCCGTCGACCTCACCCCATCCGAGTAGCCATGACCACCACCTCAGCCTCCTACGACCGCTCCTCGGCCACCCGCTTCCCGGTCGCCGTGGACTCCGCCCTGCGCACCGCCGGCTGGGAACCCGGCCGCTGGGACATCAAGCAGGCCGAGTACTGGGCCGACGCCCTCCGGGACCACACCACCCCCGCCGGACACCGCCACACCGTCTTCCCCGCCGCCGTCGAGGCCTGGGCCGAATTCGGCGGGCTGACGGTCACCGCACCCGGACCCGGCCGTCAGATCGCCCCGGCCCCCGTCCGGATCGACCCCCTCACCGGACTCCACCTCGCACGCACCTTCGCCGACCTCGGCCGCGCCCTGTCCACCCAGCTCTGCCCGCTGGGCGTCGAGGCCGACGCAGGCTCCCACCTCGCGCTCGACCGCGAAGGCCGCGTCTACGGCATCGACCACACCGGCGACTGGTACCTCGGCTCCACCGTCGACGAGGCCCTCACCCTCCTCCTGACGGGCCTCCAGCCGACCCGCCTCACCACCTAGGGGTGTCTTGCTCCGGCCGGCCGGTGGGGTCCTGGGGCTCCGCGGTTCGGCTCCGCGCCTCAATCGCCGGCGGGGCTGGGTGGTGTGGGGCGGTGCTCCGTCAGTGCCCCGAAGCCGCCCCGGCGCGTGGGGAGCGGGGACGGGGAGGGGTGTCCCCGCAGGACGAGCGCGCGACCGCCGCGTACAGCCGAGACATGCCCGCACGCGCCGAGCCGAGGAGACACCCCTCCCCGGCCCCGCGGACCAGCCCGCACCGCACCCGGATCCCGGCCCGCAGGCGAAGGACCCCGGCGGCCCGGCTAGGCCGTCGGGAGGACCGCCGAGACCTTGAAGCCGCCCGCGTCCGTCGGACCGGACACGAACACCCCGCCCAGCCCGAGGACCCGCTCCCGCATCCCGACGAGCCCGTTCCCACCGCTCGGTAGCCCGACACCGTCCGTGTGTCCCTCGCAGGGACCGTTCTCCACCTGCATCGCCACCTCGCCGTCCCGATGCGCGAGCCGCACCACGACCCGCGCGCCCGGAGCGTGCTTGTGGCAATTGGTGAGCGCCTCCTGCACCACGCGGTACGCCGTCTGCTCGACCTCCGCCGCGTACGCCGCGTACGCCGCGCCCTCGGCCCCCTCACCCGCACCGTGCACCAGCATCTCCACGACCATCCCGGCCGCCCGCGACTGCCCGACCAGCGCCTCCAGCTCGCGCAGCGACGGCCCGTCCTCCGCGCCCCCGGCGAAGGCGGCCGGGCCGACGGCCACCGCGGGCACGGGAGCCGGGGCCGGCTTGGGCGCCGCCCGGAGCACACCGAGCATCTGCCGCAGCTCCGTCAGCGCCTGCCGCCCCATGTCCCCCACCAGCGCCGCGTTCTTCGCCGCGCGCGCCGGATCCTTCACCGCCACCGCCTCCAGCGCGGCCGCGTGCACCACCATCAGCGACACCCGGTGGGCGACCACGTCGTGCATCTCGCGTGCGATCCGGGTCCGCTCCTCCGTACGGGCCCACTCGGCCCGCTCCTCCGCCCGGTCCGCCAGCAGAGACAGCTCCCGCTCCAGCGAGTCCGCCCGTTCCTGCAGGCTCTCCATCAGCCGCCGCCGGGCCCCGATGTAGAGCCCGAACAGCACCGGCGGCACGGTCAGCGCCACCGCGACGAACACGGACAGCACGACCACGAGCGTCGCATCGGCCTCCACGCCCCCGCGGGTGCGCAGGTACATCACCACGAAGGTCGCGGCCAACGACATCGAGGCCAGCGTGGCCGTGATCCGCCGGGGCACCTCGGAGGAGGCCAGCGTGTACATCCCGACCACCGCGAGCAGGAACCCCACCGCGGCCGGCGACACGGCGATCCCCACGAGCACCACGGCGATCGGCCACCGCCGCCGCAGCACGAGCGTGGCCCCCACCACGAACCCGAACACCACGCCGACCGCGGTCGGCAGCCCCGCCTCACCGGCGAAGGCCACCCCCTCCCACGCGCACTCGACGGCGGACACCCCGCCGAGCACCACGTCCCCGACGGCATCCCGCCGCCGCGCCCACCACAATGGCGGCCCGGCGCGGCCTTCCACTTCCCCCGTTTTGGTCATGCCGTCCAGCGTAAGGGCGCCCTTCGGCACAGACCCGAGCAAAATTCCAGCAATCCAGCGGCAATCGCACATGCGACCGGATCGTCCACACACCAAGAAGCAAATCCCGCATTTCGGACACCCTGGAGGGCGGCGCGCCACCCGATCGAACGAGGCACCCGGACGCCGAGGGCAACGCCCGCACCCGCGCCCGCCCACTCCGCCTCCAGGGCGTGACGTACGGAGAGGGCGGGCGACACGCACAACGGCCGCCTCTCGGCGCAAGTCCCCCAAGGTGCCGATCTTTACCGTCGCATTGAGGGCTGGTGGTGCGGCATAGTAGGTGCCGTCGACTCGACCGCAAAGGCGTAATGTCCGGTTTAGGCGGCATTGTTCCCCTGTGGTGTAATTGGCAGCACTGAGGCTTTTGGTGCCTTATGTCCGGGTTCGAGTCCTGGCGGGGGAGCTCATCCACCTTCGGGTCCTGATCATCACGGTCGGGACCCGGCCTCGTTTCGGGACCTTGACCCCCCGGTATCCTTCACGGGTCCACCCCCGAAGCCGAAGGGCATCCCCGTGAGCGCCAACCGCCCGGCAGCCGTCGTCGTACTCGCAGCGGGTGAAGGCACCCGCATGAAGTCGGCGACTCCCAAGGTTCTGCACGAGATCTGCGGGCGCTCGCTCGTCGGTCACGTCGTCGCCGCCTCCCGTGAGCTGAACCCCGAGCACCTCGTCGTGGTCGTCGGGCACGCCCGGGAGCAGGTCACCGCGCACCTGGCCGACATCGACGCCGAGGTCCGCACCGCCGTCCAGTACGAGCAGAACGGCACCGGGCACGCCGTCCGCATGGCCCTCGAAGAGCTCGGCGGCGGCCTCTCCGGCACGGTGATCGTCGTCTGCGGCGACACCCCGCTGCTGACCGGGGAGACGCTGGCCCGGCTCGCGCAGACGCACGACGCCGACGGCAACGCCGTCACCGTGCTGACCGCCGAGGTGCCGGACGCCACCGGTTACGGACGCATCGTCCGCGACGCCGGCGGGGCCGTGACGGCCATCGTCGAGCACAAGGACGCCTCCGACGCCCAGCGCGCGATCCGCGAGATCAACTCCGGCGTCTTCGCCTTCGACGGCGCCCTGCTGGCCGACGCGCTCGGCAAGGTCCGTACCGACAACAGCCAGGGCGAGGAGTACCTCACCGACGTCCTCGGCATCCTGCGCGAGGCCGGGCACCGGGTCGGCGCGGCCGTGGGCAGCGACCACCGGCAGATCCTCGGCATCAACAACCGGGTCCAGCTCGCCGAGGCCCGCGCCCTGCTGAACGCACGCCTGCTGGAGCAGGCGATGCTCGCGGGCGTCACGGTCGTCGACCCCGCCGGCACCTTCGTCGACGTGACCGTCACCTTCGGTCAGGACGCGATCGTGCACCCCGGCACGCAGCTGCTGGGCTCCACGCACATCGCCGAGGGCGCGGAGGTCGGCCCCAACACGCGGCTCAGGGACACCCACGTGGGCGCGGGCGCCCGGGTGGACAACACGGTCGCCGAGAGCGCGGTCGTGGGCCCGCAGGCGAGCGTGGGCCCGTTCGCGTACCTGCGCCCGGGTACGAACCTCGGCGCGAAGGCCAAGGCCGGAACGTACGTCGAGATGAAGAACGCGACGATCGGCGAGGGCACCAAGGTCCCCCACCTGTCGTACGTGGGCGACGCGACGATCGGCGAGTACACGAACATCGGCGCCGCGAGCGTCTTCGTGAACTACGACGGTGAGCACAAGCACCACACCACCGTCGGCTCACACTGCAAGACGGGCTCGGACAACATGTTTGTGGCTCCGGTCACCATCGGGGACGGTGCCTACACGGCCGCCGGCTCGGTGATCACGAAGGATGTGCCGCCCGGCGCCCTGGCCGTGGCCCGCGGCCAGCAGCGGAATATCGAGGGCTGGGTGGCCCGCAAGCGTCCGGGCAGTGCTGCTGCCACGGCGGCGCAGTCGGCGGCCTCGGAGGACGCCGAGCGCCCCTGAGGTGAACTGACCGGAAACAGGTACGCCCGCGACGGCGTACCGTGATAGGTGCACGCAATTCGGCTGGCTCACCGTGTGCGGGACGGACGCACATGGGGGCGAGCAGCTTCAACACGTCTGAGGAGACAGTGCTGTGACCGGGATCAAGACGACCGGCGAGAAGAAGCTGATGCTCTTCTCCGGCCGCGCCCACCCCGAGCTGGCCGAGGAGGTCGCGCACCAGCTGGGAGTCGGCCTCGTGCCGACCAAGGCTTTCGACTTCGCGAACGGCGAGATCTACGTCCGCTTCCAGGAGTCGGCTCGCGGCGCGGACTGCTTCCTGATCCAGAGCCACACGGCTCCGATCAACAAGTGGATCATGGAGCAACTGATCATGATCGACGCGCTGAAGCGCGCGTCGGCACGCTCCATCACCGTGATCGTCCCGTCCTACGGGTACGCCCGCCAGGACAAGAAGCACAAGGGCCGCGAGCCGATCTCGGCCCGCCTGGTCGCCGATCTGCTGAAGACCTCGGGTGCGGACCGCATCCTCACGGTCGATCTGCACACGGACCAGATCCAGGGCTTCTTCGACGGCCCGGTGGACCACCTGTCGGCCCTGAACGTCCTCGCGGACTACGTCGGCGCCAAGGTGGACCGTACGAAGCTCACGATCGTGTCCCCGGACGCCGGCCGTGTGCGCGTGGCCGACCGCTGGTGCGACCGCCTGGACGCGCCGCTGGCGATCGTGCACAAGCGCCGCGACAAGGACGTCGCCAACCAGGTGACGGTCCACGAGGTGGTCGGTGAGGTCAAGGGCCGCGTCTGCGTCCTGGTCGACGACATGATCGACACCGGTGGCACCATCTGCGCCGCCGCCGAGGCGCTGTTCGCGCACGGTGCGGAGGACGTCATCGTCACGGCCACGCACGGCATCCTGTCGGGCCCGGCGGCCGACCGCCTGAAGAACTCGAAGGTCAGCGAGTTCGTGTTCACGAACACCCTGCCGGACCCGTCCGACCTGGAGCTCGACAAGATCACGGTGCTGTCGATCGCCCCGATGATCGCGCGCGCCGTGCGCGAGGTCTTCGAGGACGGCTCGGTCACCAGCCTCTTCGAGGAGCAGCAGTAACCGCTGCGCGTTAGATCCTTTTGGTGCGGCCTCCCCCGCCGGGTACACTCCATGAGTTGCTCGGCGAGGGAGGCCGTACCTGTTTGCGGTACGGATTCTCCGTTATCGACGCGCTCTTCGTAGCAGGCCGTTCCGGCCGGGTGACTTCCGTCCATTTCCGTCACCCCACGAGGAGTGAGCATGTCCGAGGTCAAGCTTTCCGCCAAGATCCGTGACACCTTCGGCAAGGGCTCTGCCCGCCAGGCCCGTCGCGACGCCCTGACCCCCGCCGTCATCTACGGCCACGGCACCGACCCGAAGCACGTCAACGTCGACGCCCACGCCCTTCAGCTGGCGCTGCGCACCCCGAACGTCCTGATCTCCCTGGACCTCGGCGACGCCGGCACCGAGCTGGTCATCCCGAAGGCCGTGCAGAAGCACCCGCTGAAGCGCTCGATCTCCCACGTCGACTTCCTGATCGTCAAGAAGGGCGAGAAGGTCACCGTCGACGTCGCGATCGTCACCGAGGGCGAGCTGGCCGCCGGCGGCAACATGCTGGAGACCCTCCAGAACACCATCTCCGTCGAGGCCGAGGCCACGCACATCCCGACCGAGGTCACCGTCTCCATCGCGGGCCTCGAGGCCGGCGCCACCATCCACGCGTCGGACCTGGTCCTCCCGAAGGGCACCACCCTGGCCGTCGACGGCGACACCGCCGTCCTGCAGGTCGTGGCCCCGCAGGCCGAGGAGCCGGCCGCCGAGGCCGCCGAGGGCACCGAGGCCTGAGCCTCACCCCACCCCCTCAGCAGTTGCTGACCGACCGCCGTCCGGCTCCACTGGAGCGGGACGGCGGTCGTCTTCGTAGAGGAACCGAGGAGCTTTTGATGTCGGACGAAGCGGCGCCCTGGCTGATCGTGGGCCTGGGGAACCCGGGACCGGAGTACGCGGGCAACCGCCACAACATCGGGTTCATGGTGGCCGACCTGCTGGCGGAGCGGATCGGCGGGAAGTTCAAGGCGCACCGGGCGCGGGCGCAGGTCGTCGAGGGCCGGATGGGCCCGCCGGGGCCGGCGAACCGTCGGGTGGTGCTGGCGAAGCCGATGACGTTCATGAACCTGTCGGGCGGCCCGGTGACGGCACTGCGCGACTTCTACAAGGTGCCGCTCGAGCGGATCGTGGCGGTCCACGACGAGCTGGACATCGACTACCCGACGCTGCGTGTGAAGCTGGGCGGCGGGGACAACGGGCACAACGGTCTGAAGTCGATGACGAAGTCGATGGGCCCGGACTATCACCGGGTGCGCTGCGGCATCGGGCGGCCGCCGGGCCGGATGCAGGTCGCGGACTTCGTGCTGAAGGACTTCTCCTCGACGGAGCGCAAGGAACTGGAGTGGTTCGTGGACCGGGCCGCGGATTCGGTGGAGTGCCTGATCGCGGAGGGTCTGGAGCGCGCGCAGTCGGCGTACAACTCCTGACGGACAAGGGGGAGCCCCCGCACCGGCCGGTGCGTGGGCTCCCCCTTGTCCGGGGCCGTGGGCTCAGCCGGTGTTGCGCAGGCCCGCGGCGACGCCGTTGACCGTGAGGAGCAGCGCGCGGGCGAGGAGCGGGTCGGCTTCCTCGCCGCGGGCTGCGGCGGCGCGCTGGCGGGCGAGGAGGGAGACCTGGAGGTAGGAGATGGGGTCCAGGTAGGCGTCGCGCACGGCGAAGGTCTGCTGGAGCACGGGGTTCGAACCGAGGAGCTCGTCGCTGCCGGTGATGCGCAGGACCTCGCGGACGGTGAGCTCGTGTTCGGCCTCGATGCGGGCGAAGACGTGCTTGAGGTGGTCGGGTACGAGGGTGTCGACGTAGTGGCGGGCGATCCGCAGGTCGGTCTTGGCCAGTGTCATCTCGACGTTGGACAGGAAGTTGCGGAAGAAGTGCCAGCGGCCGCCCATTTCGGCGAGGACGTCCTCCTGGCCGGTCTCGCGCAGGGCCTTGAGGCCGGAGCCGACTCCGTACCAGCCGGGGACGATCTGGCGGGACTGGGTCCAGCCGAAGACCCAGGGGATGGCGCGCAGGCCGTCGAGGCCGGCGCCCGAGTCGGGGCGGCGGGAGGGCCGGGAGCCGAGGTGGAGGTCGGCCAGCTGGTCGACGGGGGTGGCGGCGAAGAAGTAGGAGGGCAGGTCGGGGTCCTCGACGAGCTCGCGGTACGCGGCGTGCGCGGCGTCGGAGACGGTGTCCATGGCCGCGTCCCAGCGGGAGAGCGCCTCGTCGGACTGCCGGGGGGCGGTGTGCAGGGCGGAGGCCTGCAGGGTGGCCGCGACGGTCAGTTCGAGGTTCTCCCGGGCCAGCGAGGGGACCAGGTACTTGTCGGAGATGACCTCGCCCTGCTCGGTGACCTTGATCTCGCCCTCGAGGGTGCCCCAGGGCTGGGCGAGGATCGCGTCGTGGGAGGGGCCGCCGCCGCGGCCGACGGTGCCGCCGCGGCCGTGGAAGAGGCGCAGGCGCACGCCGTAGCGGTGGGCGACGTCGCGCAGCCGGCGCTGGGCGCGGTGGATCTCCCACTGCGAGGTGGTGATGCCGCCGAACTTGGAGGAGTCGGAGTAGCCGAGCATGACCTCCTGGACGTCGCCGCGCAGGGAGACGAGGCGCCGGTAGGAGGGGTCGGCGAGCATCTCGTCGAGGATGACGTCGGCGGCGCGCAGTTCGTCGGTGGTCTCCAGGAGCGGGACGATGCCGATCTTGGCCCAGCCGCTGTGGAGGTCGATGAGGCCGGCCTCGCGGGCGAGGACCGCGGCGGCGAAGACGTCGTCGGCGCCCTGGCACATCGAGATGATGTAGGACTCGATGACCTCGGGGCCGAACTTCTCGAAGGCGTCCTTGATGGCGCCGAAGACGCCGAGGGTCTTGGCGCCGGCGGCGTCGAGCGGAGCCGGGGTGGGGGCCAGCGGACGGCGGGAGCGCAGCTCCTTGGCGAGGAGCTTCTGCCGGTAGTCGCGCGGCATGTCCGCGTAGCGCCAGGACTCCTCGCCGAGCCGGTCGAAGAGCTGGCCGAGCGCGTGGTGGTGGGCGTCGGCGTGCTCGCGCACGTCCATGGTCGCGAGCTGGAGGCCGAAGGCGGCCAGGGTGCGGATGGTGCGGTCCATGCGGCCGTCGGCGAAGAGCGCGCCGCGGTGTTCGCGCAGGGAGGTCTGGATGAGGGTGAGGTCGGTGAGCAGCTCGGCGGTGCCGAGGTAGTCGCGGCCCTCCTCGTGCGGGGTGCCCTTGGCGAGGCGCTCGCGGGTGTTGAGGAGCTTCTGCCGGATGCAGGTGGCCTTGAGGCGGTAGGGCTCCTCGGCGTTCAGCCGCTTGTAGCGGGGGCTGATCTCGGGGAGGCGCTCGAGGTCGGCCTGGAGGGAGGCGAGGAGTTCCTCGGTGGCTCCGGTGTAGCGGATGGAGTTGGAGAGGAGTCCGCGCAGGAAGTCGATGAGCTCCAGGGCGTCGGTGATGCCGTGCTCGTGCTGGAGGATCAGGACGTCGCGGGTGACCTCGGGGGTGACGTTGGGGTTGCCGTCGCGGTCGCCGCCGATCCAGGTGCCGAAGGTCAGCGGGCGGGTGCCGGCGGGGATCTCGACGCCGACGCGCTGGAGCTCGGCGGCGAGGTCCTCCAGTACGTCGCCGACGGCGCCCGCGTGCAGCTCGTCGAGGTAGTAGATGGCGTTGCGGGCCTCGTCGGCGGGCTCGGGGCGCACGACGCGCAGCTCGTCGGTCTGCCAGACGAGGTCGATGTTCTCGGCGAGGCGCAGGTCGTGGCGGCGGCGGTCGCCGGCGCCGGTGACGGGCTCCTCCAGCAGGGTGGCGATGCGGCGCAGCTTGTTGAGGACGCTGCGGCGGGCCGCCTCGGTGGGGTGCGCGGTGAAGACCGGGCGGACGTTGAGGTTCTTGACCGTCTCGCGCAGGTGCTCGGGGTCGGCGTCCTTCAGCATGTCGGCCGTACGGGCGAGGAGCCCGCCCTCGGCGGCACGGTGGGCGCGCAGCTCCTTGCCGCGGTGCACCTGCTCGGTGACGTTGGCGAGGTGGAAGTAGGTGGAGAAGGCGCGGACGAGCTTGGCGGCGGTCTCCAGGTCGGTGTCGCCGAGCAGGGCGGCGGCGGCCTCGCCGTCGGTGCGGGTGAGGGCGCGGACGCGCTCGACGAGATCGAGGAGGTCCTGGCCCTCCTGGCGTACGAGGGTCTCCCCGAGGAGGTCGCCGAGGCGGCGGATGTCCGCGCGCAGTTCCGCGTTGGCGGTGGCGGCGGGGGTGACGGGGGCCTGGCCCTGGGGGGCCTGGTCAGCACTGCTCACAGGTGCGGCTCCTTGCAGTGTTCGAGCGCTACTGGGCGGTGGGCTCCCGGCGACGTGCGGCGATGCCTTTCCCGGACTCGGTCCGGGCGGATCTCCGCTCCTGATGCGCAGCTCGGGCTGCCCGTGCGGACCGCGCTGTCCGACGGGACCAGGATAGGTGTCCGATGCGTGTGCCTGGGCAAACGTCTCATCAGGCGGCGCGTGAACAGCTGGCGCGCTCCGTCTCCCGGCGCTGCCCCTCTTGCCTGCAGACCCGGCTTTGCCATACTTACGATGCCGTAGGTTACGGGGCCGTAGGGTTCGTAGCCAGGGAGCCCGCCGACTTCTCTCACCCCCCAGGGGACCCCCATGACCACGAGTCCCGATCTGATCGAGGGTGCCTCCGCGCCCTCCGACACGTCTGCCGCTTCCGCGCCGTCCGCGACCCTCGGCGGCGAGAACAAGCGGTCCATCGAGCAGATCGCCCTGCTGCTGTTCATCACCGTTCCCTTCGTGGCCCTGCTGGCGGCGGTTCCGCTGGCCTGGGGCTGGGGGGTGAGCTGGCTGGACCTGGGCCTGATGGTGTTCATGTACTTCCTGGCCTGCCACGGGATCACCATCGGTTTCCACCGCTACTTCACGCACGGTTCCTTCAAGGCGAAGCGGCCGCTGCGGATCGCGCTGGCCGTGATGGGGTCGATGGCGGTGGAGGGTCCGCTGGTGCGCTGGGTGGCGGACCACCGCAAGCACCACAAGTTCTCGGACCACGAGGGTGACCCGCATTCGCCGTGGCGGTTCGGGGAGACGCTGCCGGCCCTGATGAAGGGGCTGTGGTGGGCGCACATCGGCTGGCTCTTCGACGAGGAGCAGACCGATCAGCAGAAGTACGCCCCTGATCTGATCAAGGACCCGGCGATCCGCCGGATCTCGCGGGACTTCATCTTCTGGACGATGTTCTCGCTGGCGATCCCGCCGCTGGTGGGCGGTCTGGTGACGATGTCCTGGTGGGGCGCGTTCACGGCGTTCTTCTGGGGTTCGCTGGTGCGGGTGGCGCTGCTGCACCACGTGACGTGGTCGATCAATTCGATCTGCCACGCGGTGGGCAAGCGGCCGTTCAAGTCCCGGGACCGCAGCGGCAACGTGTGGTGGCTGGCGGTGCTCTCGTGCGGTGAGTCCTGGCACAACCTGCACCACGCCGACCCGACGTCGGCGCGGCACGGCGTGCTGCGCGGCCAGGTCGACTCCAGCGCGCGGCTGATCCGCTGGTTCGAGCAGCTGGGCTGGGCGACGGACGTGCGCTGGCCGTCGGCGGCCCGCATCGATGCCCGGCGCAGGGAAAACGAGTCGAACGCGGCATGATGGGGGGCGTGGCGATCGACGGCAGCAATTCCAGCAGCGACAAGCCCAGGCGCGGCCGCCGGGTCCGGATGACGGGCGCGGAGCGGCGCCAGCAACTGCTGGACATCGGCCGGACCCTGTTCGCGGAGAAGGGCTTCGAGGGCACTTCGGTGGAGGAGATCGCGGCGAAGGCCGGGGTGTCCAAGCCGGTGGTGTACGAGCACTTCGGGGGCAAGGAGGGGCTGTACGCGGTCGTCGTGGACCGGGAGATGCGCCAGCTGCTGGACGGGGTGACGGGTGCGCTGACGGCCGGGCATCCGCGGGAGCTGCTGGAGCAGGCGGCGTTCGCACTGCTGGACTACATCGAGTCGTACACGGACGGCTTCCGGATCCTGGTCCGGGACTCCCCGGTCGCACAGTCGACCGGCACCTTCGCCTCGCTGATCAGCGACATCGCCACGCAGGTCGAGGACATCCTGGGCCTGGAGTTCAAGGCGCGGGGCTTCGACCCCAAGCTGGCCCCGCTGTACGCGCAGGCGCTGGTCGGGATGGTGGCGCTGACCGGGCAGTGGTGGCTGGACGTCCGCAAGCCGAAGAAGGCGGAGGTGGCGGCGCACCTGGTGAATCTGGCCTGGCACGGGCTGGACGGACTGGAGTCGAAGCCGCAGCTGGTGGGCCGGCGCAAGAACTGAGGCGCGAGCACCGCGCACGGCGGTACGACGGCGCCCCGTCACCGGAGATCCGGTGGCGGGGCGCCGTCGTGTGGTGCGGGTTATGCGCAGGGTTCCGGCGCCGCGGGTTCGGGGTGGTGCCTCTCCAGGAATTCGAGCCGGTTGCCGACGGGGTCCTCCGAGTAGAAGCGGCGGTGGCCCGGCAGGTTGTCGTCCCAGACGACCTCGGCTCCCCGCTCCTGCAGTCTGATCGCGTACGCCTCGATGTCGGTGACGCGCAGTCCCGGGTGGGCCTTGCGGGCGGGCCGGAAGTCCTCCTCCACGCCGAGGTGCAGCTGCACCGGCCCGGCGGCGAACCAGCAGCCTCCGCGGGCGGCGAGGACGGGCGGTTTGGGGATCTCGGTCATGCCGAGGACGTCCGTGTAGTACGCGCGGAGCCGGTCCTCCGAGTCCGGCGGCGCGGCGAGTTGCACGTGGTCGACTGCGGTCAGCACGGTCATGCCTCCTTGCGGGCTACGGCGAAGATGCGGCGGAAGGGGAAGGCGGTGCCGCGCGGGCCGGTCGGATAGGCCGCGCGCAGCCGGTCCCGGTATTCGGTGAGAAAGGCGTCGACGGCGTCGTGGTCCTCGCCGAGGGCGGTGAGGACGGGCCGCAGGGCGGTGCCCTTGACCCAGTCGAGCACGGGGTCGGGGCCCTGGAGCAGTTGGTGGTAGGTGGTTTCCCAGACGTCGGCGGAGCAGCCGAGTGCGGTGAACCGGGCGAGGTATTCGGCGGGTTCGAGGACATGGACGTAACGGGCGCCGTGGCCGGCGAGCCGGGCCCGCCAGCGCGGGGTGTCGCACTGTTCGGCGAGCAGGGCGTGGCTGGGGGCGGTGAAGTTGCCGGGGATCTGGAAGGCGAAGGTGCCGCCCGGGCGCAGGCCGTTGATCCAGGCGCCGAAGGAGCCGGGGTGGCCGGGGACCCACTGGAGGGCGGCGTTGGAGACGATCAGGTCGTAGGGCTCCTCGGGCAGCCAGGTGGCGAGGTCGCCGTGGCTGAAGTCGAGGCTGCCGCCGCCGGGGGTGGGTCCGGCGTACTCCTGGCCGGCCCGGCGGAGCATCTCCGGGGAGAGGTCGAAGCCGGTGATGCGGGCCTCGGGCCAGCGGTCGGCGAGGAGGGTCGTGACGTTGCCGGGGCCGCAGCCGAGGTCGGCGATGCGGGCGGGGCCATGGGGGAGTTCGGGTATGCGGGTGAGCAGGTCGAGGAAGGGGCGTGTGCGGTGGCCCGAGTGCCGGAGGTACTGCTGGGGGTCCCAGGTGGGGGCGGACGGCGCGGTGGATGTGGGGATCCCGGCGCGCGCGGTATCGGAATACATGTTCGAGCCTCCCTGCTGGCGGGGCGATCGGAAGCGGAATCCGTTCCGGCCCCCTCCATGCCCCATGCTCGCTTCATTTATATCTCGATGTCAAGATACTCGTGATCGAGATACTCGGTATGAAGAGACTTCACATCGACAGACCCCTTACACTGATCGGCATGGAGGACGAGGTCGACCGACTGGTGGCGGCATGGCGGCGGGAGCGCCCTGACCTCGACGTGGAACCGCTCGAGGTGCTGAGCCGCGTCAGCAGGCTCGCGCGCCATCTCGACCGCGCCCGCAGGCTGGCCTTCTCCGAGCACGGCCTGGAGCCGTGGGAGTTCGACGTCCTGACCTCGCTGCGGCGCGCCGGCGCGCCCTACCAGCTCTCCCCCGGCCAGCTGTTGACCCAGACCCTGGTCACCTCCGGCACCATGACCAACCGCATCGACCGGCTCGCCAAGAAGGGCCTCGTCGAACGGCTCCCGGACCCCAGCGACCGCCGGGGGGTCCTGGTGCGGCTCACCCCCGAGGGCCGGGACCGCGCCGACCAGGCCCTCGCCGGGCTGCTGGCCCAGGAACGGGCGATCCTGGCCCAGCTCTCGCAGAACCAGCGCGGCGATCTCGCCGGGCTGCTACGCCAGTTGACCGCTCCGTTCGACAACATCCCCGGCTAGGTCCGCCGGTCGTACCCCGGCCCGCCGGGCCAGCGCCACCGCCGCCAGCGTGGAGTGCACACCGAGCTTGCCCAGCACGTTCTGCATGTGCGTCCGGACCGTGTGCGGGGACAGGAACAGCCGCGCCGCCACGTCCTTGCGGCCCAGCCCCGCCACCATGCAGCGCAGCACCTCGTGCTCGCGCGGGGTCAGCGACTCCACCAGCCGCTCGCTGTCCGTACGGTGCTTGCGCGCCGCGGTCAGTTCCCGGAGCACGCCGGTGAGCAGTGCGGGCGGCAGATGGGTCTCCTCGCGCAGCACTCCGCGGATGACGGCCAGCAGCCGGGAGAGGGAGCAGTCCTTCGCCACCCAGCCCGAGGCTCCCGCCTGGAGCGCGAGGGCGGCGCGGCGGGGGTCGTCGCGCTCGGCGAGCACGACGGTGCGGACCCCGGGATGGCTCACCCGGACCCCCGCGACCAGCGCGATCCCGTCCGATCCGGGCGGCGGCGGCCCGGAGCCCGGCTCCCGCTGGGCGGGCACGGCCCCAGGGACCGCGCCCAGATCGGCGTCGACCAGCAGGACGTCGAAGCGGCGGCCCTCGGCCGCCGCGCGTTCGAGGCAGCGCAGCGCGGCGGGACCGCTGCCGGCCGCGGACACGTCCACGTCCGGCTCGGCCGCGAGCGCGGCTGCGAGCGATTCGGCGAAGATGCGGTGATCGTCGACGACGAGAACCCGGATACGAACCACAAAACCCCCAAGGGTAGGGGAACGGACGACGGCGGGTACGGCGCCCGGACCGGGTGATCCGCAGCAGCCCCGGCCGCCGCCGTGACATATCTGCACTACCCCGGACCGGACGACGTACCCGACTTGTCTCGACCCCTGAATCAACACCGGCCCCCACCGGTGTCACGCATCAGCGTAGGGCCGGGGGCGTCGGGCGGTTGGCCGAATAGCAGAAGTTTTCCCAGGGATTTTCCTTCGAGGGCGTCCTGAACGGCCTTTGTGATGGCTTGAAATCGCCTGCACCGAAGGTCCTGATGGCGGCTTCGGTACCGGCGTGTGCCGCGGGCAGTTGCGCGGGGGGCATTTCACCCGGCGTGTGCACGCCGGGCGCCCGCGCGCGGCGCCCACCCGCAGCGCACTACCGACACGCACACGCCCCCCGCACCGGTCTGGGTGCGGGGGGCGTGCCGGACAGCGGAGTTCCTGATGGCTACCGGAGGGTCAGGAGTTTCAGGAGGTGTGCGTCCGCGCGAAGTTCCACGCGTCCGTGATGATCCCGGTGAGGTCCGAGCGGCTCGGGGTCCAGCCGAGGCGCTCGTGGGCCGTGCGCGCGGAGGCGACGAGCATCGCCGGGTCGCCCGCCCGGCGCGGGGCGACGACCTCGGGGATCTCGCGCCCGGTCACCTTGCGGACGGTCTCGACGACCTCGCGGACCGAGAACCCGTTGCCGTTGCCCAGGTTGCAGATCAGGTGCTCCCCGTCGGTGGCGGCCCGCAGGGCGGCCAGGTGGGCCTCCGCCAGGTCGGCGACGTGGATGTAGTCGCGTACGCAGGTGCCGTCCGGGGTCGGGTAGTCCTCGCCGAACACCGAGATCGACTCCCGCTCGCCCAGCGCGACCTGGAGGACCAGCGGGATCAGGTGCGTCTCGGGGGTGTGCCGCTCGCCGAACTCGCCGTAGGCGCCCGCCACGTTGAAGTAGCGCAGGGAGACCGCGGCCAGGCCGTGCGCCACGCACTCCCCCGCGATCATGTGGTCGACGGCCAGCTTCGAGGCGCCGTACGGGTTGGTCGGCGCGGTCACCGAGGTCTCGGTCAGCAGCCCCTCCGTCGGCTCCCCGTAGGTGGCGGCGGTGGAGGAGAACACCAGCTTGCGCACGCCGGCCCCGCGCATCGCGGCCAGCAGGGCGAGCGTCCCGCCGACGTTGTTCTCCCAGTACTTGCCCGGGTTCACCACGGACTCGCCGACCTGCGAGGAGGCGGCGAAGTGCAGCACCGCGTCGTAGGAGGGGTCCAGGTGGCGTGCGGCGTCCTGGATCCGGCCCTCGATGAAGGTGGCGCCCGCAGGCACCCCGACGCGGAAGCCCGTGCTCAGGTCGTCGAGGACGGTGACCTCGTGGCCGGCCTCCAGAAGGTGGGCCGCGACCACGCTGCCGACGTATCCTGCGCCACCGGTTACCAGGTACTTGCTCACTCGCCTACTGCCTCTCGCGGGGGAGCACGCGCGGGTGCGTGCGCGTGCTTGGAGACTGGCTTACCCGATTCCGCGCCCATGGGGAAATCGGCGGCGGTGCCCCCGCCGGTACACCGGCCGGTCCGGCCGGTACGTCAGTCGCGCGCGGGGGCGGACGACGCCCCGGGCAGTGCCGTGGGCAGTGCCCGGTCGAGCAGACCGGTACGGGCGGCCAGCGCGGCCGCCTCCAGCCTCGACCCGACGCCCAGCTTCATCAGGACCCGCTGGACGTGCGTACGGGCGGTGCTCGGGGCGATCTCCATGCCCGCGGCGATCAGCCGGGTGTCCTCGCCCTCGGCGACCCGCACCAGCACCTCCACCTCGCGCGGGGTGAGCAGCCGCAGCAGCCGGCTGCCCTCGTCGTCGGGCTGGGCGGCGGGGTTCAGCAGCTCCGCGAAGGCCCCCTGCAGCAGCTGCGGGGCGATCGCCACCTCGCCCGCCCTGGCCTTGGCCAGCGCCCGCTCCACGCCCTCGATGCGCTCGTCCTGGCGCACGTACCCGGAGGCGCCGGCGGCGAAGGCGGCCGCGATCCCGCGCGGGCTGGGCACCGGGCCGAGGACGACCACGGCGATCTGCGGGCGCTCCCGCTTGATGCGGACGACGGGCTCGAAGACCCCGGGCTCGGCGGGGGTGGCCGTGCCGAGCAGACAGACCTCCGGGGCACGGCTGATCACCAGCTCGGCGGCGCCCGCTGCCGGGGCGGCAGCCGCCAGTACCCGGTGGCCGCGCAGCTTCAGGGCAGAGGCGAGTGCCTCGGCCAGCAGCCGGTGGTCGTCGACCACCACGACCCGTACGCCCATCGAGGAACCACCCCCCACCCTTCTGACCCGGCAAGCTACACGCTTGTTCGACGGTGCGAGGGGGATACCGCGCAGAAGCCCCCGATCGGTACGGACCGTTCGGGGGCTTTCGGCGGTGCTGTGCGAATCGCCGCGGTGTGCGTCAGCTCGCGGTGAAGGAGACGAAGAGGTACTCCGGGTCGGCCTTCTCCGAGTAGGGCTTGCTGACCGTCGTGCGCGAGATGAAGAGCTTGCCGTTGTGGTAGCGGTACTCGGAGTGGTCCGGCGAGAAAGCGGTCTCGGCGCGCTGGCTCGCCTTGTCCGCCGGGTTCTCCATGAGGACGGTCTCCTTCATCGTCTTGCCGTCGATGCTGACGATCTGGCCGCCCTTGTCGTACGGGGGGACCTTGTAGGCGATGATGTTCGACCCGTCCATGCGCAGCGGGAACATGGTGTACCGCTCGCCCGCGTCGGCGCGGTCGGTGGTCTGCTTGCCGGTCTCCAGGTCGAAGGAGAGCAGCTCGTTGGTGCGGCCGCTGGAGGCCTGGCCCTGGTGCTCGTAGGACGGCAGGTAGAGCTTGCCGTTGCCGACCACCATGTTGCTGCACTTCTCGACGTCGTACCCGCACTTGCCGGCGAAGTCCCCGGAGGCGAGCGGGATACGGGCCTTGAGCTCGCCCTTGGGGTCGATGACGAAGAGGTCGCTGATGCCCGTGGCGTTCTTCGCGGTCTTGCCGACGTCGGCGCCCACGATCAGGGGCTTGGTGGCGACGATGAACGCGTCCTCGATGCCCTGGGAGAGCTTGTACGAGGCGGTGGGCGCGCCGGTGGCGGGGTCGAGGAGCTGCCCGTGCAGGGTGTAGTTGGGGCTCTGGCCGCACTTGCGGATGGCGCCGAGGCCTTCGCCGCCGCCGTAGCCGACGTCGTGGCAGCCCTCGCTGTCGACCTTGGGCAGCCACAGGGACTTGCCGTCGGCGAGGTTCCAGGCGGCGCCGCCCGCGGAGATGCCGGCCGCGGCGACGGTCTTGCCGCTGAGGGTGACCGTGTTGAACGTGACGGGCTTGTCGCCGCCGGTGGCGCTCTTGGCGTTGCCGGACCAGACCAGCTTGCCGCTCTCCAGGTCGATGACGCCGACCTCGGTGCACAGCGGGTACTTGTTCTCGGGCGTCGGCAGGGCGGACTTGAAGAGGACCGCCGTCTTGTTCTCGCTGACGTGCTTGGCCGCGGCGCAGAGCTCGCCGGCGAGGGGCAGCTCCCACTTCTTGGCGCCGTCGACGAGGTTGTAGCCGATGACCTTCGCCACGTCGGACTTGATGTAGGTGGAGTCGGTCAGCCAGGAACCGGCGACGACGGCGATGTCGGCCGGGACCGGGCTCGGCTGGTTGAGGAGCGGCTTCGACTTCGAGTTGGCGGGCGCCTTCTCGGTGCCGGGCACGAACTCGGGGCCCTTGCCGTCGGTCGGGGAGGCGGTGGGGTTGGTGTCCGCCTTGTCCGTGCCGCTGTTGCCCGAGGTGTACCAGAGGCCGCCGCCGACGATGAGGACGATGGCCAGGACGGCCGCGCCGACGATCGTCAGCTGGGTGCGCTTGTCGTTGCCGGCGCCTGCGGCCGGGGGCTGGGCCGCGGGCACGGGCGCGCCGGGCGCGCCGTACGGCGGCGGGGTGCCGGGCTGCTGCGGGTAGCCGTAGCCGGGCCCGGTCTGCGGGTACCCGTACGCGGGCTGCGCGGCCGGCGGCTGCTGTGCGGGCCCGGCCTGCGGCGCGGGCGGTCCCGGCGGTACGGGCGGTCCGGCCGGACCGGGCGGCGGCACGGGCGCGCCGAACCCGCCCGGCGGGGGATCCTGCGGCGCGCCGAAACCACCGGACGGCGGCTGGCTGGGGGGCGGCGGGGTACTCATCGGTTGCTGTTGCCTCTCGGTGGGCGGGTCGTTGGACGCGTGTTCACTTGCCGAAGGCCATCAGGAGCTTCTCGTCCTTGTTCTCGCCGCGCAGCCGGGTGACGGAGAGGAAGAACCGCCCGTCCGCGTAGGCGGCGCTCTCGGAAGTCAGGAAGGAGCCTTCGAGCCGTGCGGAGGTGCCCGAGGGGAGCTTCAGCAGCGTCTTGGGCGCGCCTCCGTCGGCCGGGAACGAGACGATCTCGCCGGGCCCGCCGGTGATGCTGGCGCGGTAGGCGGTCAGCTGGCCGTTCGCGGCATTGAGCGGGATGAGGGCCTTCTTGTCACCGGCCTTGGTGCGCCACTTGGTCATGCCCGTGCCGAGGTCGAAGGCGACGATCTCACTGCCGGTGGACTCGTCCCCGGCGGCGAGGTAGACGGTGTCCGCGTCGACTGCGGAGTTCCCGCAGTGCTGGAGGCCCTCGCTGCTGCTGGCACCACCGCAATTGACCACGAAGTTGCCCTCGCCGGAGAGCGTGTTGCGCTTCTGCCCCTTCTCGTCGAGGACGAGGATGCCCCGCTTCCCGGTTTCGCGGTTGCCGGCGTCGATGACGGTGGGGCTGACCGAGTAGACGGCCTTGACATCGAAGCCCTTGGGCAGGCGGTAGCTCCAGGTCTTCTTGCCGGTGTTCGGGTCGGCGTCCTGGACCTCGATGGTCCGGTCGTCGTCCAGGCAGAGGGCCACGGCGATCATCTTGTTGTCGCCCGCGACGTAGGTCATGGGCTTGCAGCCCTCGGGGCCCGCGTCGGAGAAGAGCTTGTCGCCGGTGCTCAGGCGGTAGGCGCTGTGGCCCCCCATCCAGTTGAGGGCGAAGGTGTCGCCGGTGAGGGTGACCGTGGCGGAGCTGGAAGTCGTGAACGGCCCCTCCATGGCGACCTCCTTCGTCCAGCCCTCTTTGCCGGCCTTGAGGTCGATGAGCTTCATCTGGTTGCAGTTGGAGCCGTCGGCGTTCTTGACGACCATGACGGTCCTGCCGTCGGGGGTGGTCTGACCGGTGTGTCCGCAGATCTCCGCGCGGAGGTCGATCTTCCACTTCTCCTTCCCGTCGCTCACCCCGTAGCCGATGACGGACTTGTCGACGGTCTTGACGACGGCGTCGCCGACGACCCACAGACCCTTGGCCGGGATACCGGCTCCCGGGCCCTCCATCTTGGCGGTCTTCAGCCAGAGGGCCTTGTCCTCACCCGGCTTGCGGCCCTCGTTGAGGTCGGTCGGGATGTCGCTGCCCTTGCCGTTCCCGTTGCCGTCGCCCTTGTCCACGGACGGGGACCCGGAGGGCTTGGCCTCGGCGGGCTCCTGCGCGACCGGCTTCGGATCCTTGTCGTCGCCGGAGAAGGCCGCGTAGCCGACGCCCCCGAGCACGAGGGCGGCGGCCACCGAAGCGGCGACCAGCAGGATCAGCTTCTTCTTTTTCTTCGGCGCCGCGCCCGGACCGGAACCGGGACCGCCGGAACCCGCCGGCCACTGCTGCACGGTCGGCGGCTGCGGCGGGTGAACGGGCTGCTGGGCGTACGGGTTCTCACCCTGCGGCGGAAACCCGTACCCCTGCCGCGGCGGACCGGGCAGGTGCCCGTAACCGGAAGGCGGCGGCTGGGGCAGCTCGGTCATCAGCGCACGCTTTCGGCATCGGAGGTCGGGGAAGATGACCTTTCTATCACTGACACCGCTCATACATCGGGCCGGTCCGCCCCCTGTTCCCAAGGGAGGACCGGCCCGTGACGCCGCCGTTATCCGGCCGGCCGCCCCCGAAGACCGGCGGAATCCAGGGCTCCCCGGCCGTCTCGCCCCGGCGCGCCGCCAAATCCGCGCGGTCCGGGTGGAGTTCGCGGAGCCCTACGCGGGGACCGGACGCGTGCTCACTTGCCGAAGACCATCAGGAGCTTCTCGTCCTTGCCCTGGGCCCGCAGGTGGGTGGAGGAGATGAAGAACCGTCCGTCCACATAGTCCAGCTTCGGCGTGTAGAAGGTGCTCTCGACCGGGGCTGCGGGGCCCGAGGGGTGGCGCAGGAGCGCGGTGGGCGTGCCGCCTCCGGCCGCGATCGAGACGACCTCGCCGCCCTGCTCGGCGGTGGCCTTGCGGTAGGCGATCAGCTGCCCGTCCGCGGCCTTGAGCGGGGTGAGGTTCCGCTTGTCCCCCGCCGGGACGCGCCACTTGTCCTTGCCGGTGGCCAGGTCGAAGGCGACGATCTCGTTGGCCGCGCCGGTGGCCGCCGTGGTCGGCAGGTAGAGGGTGTTCCCGTCGACGACGGCGGAGGGGCAGGTCACCAGGGACCGGAAGAGGCCGGTGTCGCCGCAGCCGACGGCGAAGCTGCCCTCGCCGGCGAGGGTGACGGTCTGCTTCCCGTCGGGTCCCAGGACCACGATGGAGCGCTGCTTCGTCTTCTCGTCGCCGATGTCGATGACGGTCGGGTTCACCGAGTAGATGCTGGTGACCTTGAACTTCGGGGGGAGCCGGAAGGCCCAGCCCTTCGCGCCGGTGACGGGGTCGATGCCGTGGACCTCGGCGGTGGCCTCCTCGTCCGAGCAGGTGGCGAGGGCGATCATCTTGCCGTTGCCGGCCTCGTAGGAGTCCGGGTTGCAGCCGTCGCCCAGGGGGGTCGCGAAGAGCTTGTCACCGTTGCTGATCTTGAAGGCGCTGGCGGTGCCGCCGCGGCTGACGGTGACGGTGTCCCCGATCATCGACAGGGTGGGGCTGGTGAAGATGTCGAAGAGCCCTTCCTTGGGCACCTCCTTCGACCAGACCTCCTTGCCCGTCTTGAGGTCCACCACGCGCATCTGGGTGCAGGAGGCGTTCTCGTTCTCGCCGTCGCGGTACATGACGACCGTCTTGCCCTCGGGCGTGGTCTGCCGGGCGACGGAGCAGATCAGGGCGGGGAAGGGAAGCGTCCACTTCTCCTTGCCGTCGGTGACCGAGTAGCCGGTGAGGGACTTCCAGACGCTCTTGACGACGGTGTCGCCGACGACCCACTGGGCATGGGCGTCCACGCCCATGCCGGGGCCTTCGATCTTGGCGGTCTTGAGCCAGAGGACCTTGTCCTCGCCCTGCTTGCGGCCGGAGTTGAGGTCCGTCTGCTCGCCGCCGCCGGCTCCGTTGCCGTCGCCCTTGTCCACGGAGGGAGAGCCGGAGGGCTTGGCGTCCGTGGGCTCCTGCGCGACCGGCCCGGGGTCCTTTTCGTCGCCGGAGAGGGCGACGTAGCCGACGCCCCCGAGGACGAGGGCGCAGGCCACCGAGGCGGCGATCAGCAGGGTCGGCTTGTTCTTCTTCGGCGTCGCGCCGGGGCCGCCGGACGGGGGCGGCGGGTAGCCGTGGCCCGGCTGCTGCTGCACGGTGGGCGGCTGCGGCGGGTACGAGGGCTGCTGGGCGTACGGGTTCTCGCCGGCCGGCGGGAAGCCGTAACCCTGCTGGGGCGGGCCGGGCAGGTGTCCGTAACCGGAAGGTGTCGGCGGCTGGTTCGGCGGCTGGGGCGGCTCGGTCATCAGCGCACACTTTCGGCATCGGAGGGTCGGGGAGGATGACCTTTCTATCACTGACACCGCTCATGCATCGGGCCGGTCCGCCCCCTGTTCCCAAGGGAGGACCGGCCCGTGACGCCGCCGTTATCCGGCCAGTTGGCCCGCGGAGCGGCTCGGCCCGGGGCGGATCGCCCCGGGCCCGCTCAGGCCTCCTCGGCCAGTTCCAGCCAGCGCATCTCCAAATCGTCGCGGTCCGCGAGGAGTTCGCGCAGCTCCGCGTCGAGCTTGGCCACCTTGTCGTAGTCGGTGGAGTTCTCGGCGATCTGGGCGTGCAGGTTGCCCTCGCGGTCGGACAGCTTGTTCAGCTGCCGCTCGATCTTCTGGAGCTCCTTCTTCGCGGCGCGCGCGTCCCCCGAGGCGCTGGACTTCGCGGCGCCGGTGGCCTGGACGGGCGCCGGGGCGGCCGCCTCGATCATCCGCTGCCGGCGCTCCAGGTACTCGTCCAGACCGCGCGGCAGCATCCGCAGGCTCGCGTCGCCGAGCAGCGCCATCACGGTGTCGGTGGTGCGCTCGATGAAGAAGCGGTCGTGGGAGATCACGATCATCGAGCCGGGCCAGCCGTCGAGGAGGTCCTCCAGCTGGGTCAGGGTCTCGATGTCGAGGTCGTTGGTGGGCTCGTCGAGGAAGAGGACGTTGGGCTCGTCCATCAGCAGGCGCAGGATCTGCAGGCGGCGGCGCTCACCGCCGGAGAGGTCGCCGACCGGCGTCCACTGCTTCTCCTTGGTGAAGCCGAACTGCTCGCAGAGCTGGCCCGCCGTCATCTCGCGGCCCTTGCCGAGGTCGACGCGGTCACGGACGCGCTGGACGGCCTCCAGGACGCGCAGGGACGGGTCGAGTTCGCCGACCTCCTGGGAGAGGTAGGCCAGCTTGACGGTCTTTCCGACGACGACCTTGCCGGCGGCGGGCTGGACCTCGCCCTGGGTGCGGGCGGCCTCGGCGAGGGCGCGCAGCAGGGAGGTCTTGCCGGCGCCGTTGACGCCGACGAGGCCGACGCGGTCGCCGGGGCCCAGGTGCCAGGTGAGGTGCTTGAGCAGTTCCTTCGGGCCGGCGTGGACGCTGACGTCCTCGAGGTCGAAGACCGTCTTGCCGAGGCGGGCGTTGGCGAACTTCATCAGCTCGGAGGTGTCGCGCGGCGGCGGCACGTCGGCGATCAGCTCGTTGGCGGCCTCGATGCGGTAGCGGGGCTTGGAGGTCCGGGCGGGGGCGCCGCGGCGCAGCCAGGCCAGCTCCTTGCGCATCAGGTTCTGCCGCTTGGACTCCTCGGTGGCGGCGATGCGGTCGCGCTCGGCGCGGGCGAAGACGTAGTCGCTGTAGCCGCCCTCGTACTCGTGCACGTCACCGCGCTGCACGTCCCACATGCGGGTGCAGACCTGGTCGAGGAACCAGCGGTCGTGGGTGACGCAGACGAGCGCGGAGCGGCGCTCCTGGAGGTGCTTGGCCAGCCAGGAGATGCCCTCGACGTCGAGGTGGTTGGTGGGCTCGTCGAGGACCAGGAGGTCCTGGTCGGCGATGAGCAGCTTGGCGAGGGCGATCCGGCGGCGCTCGCCGCCGGAGAGCGGGCCGATGACGGTGTCGAGGCCCTGGCCGAAGCCGGGCAGGTCCAGGCCGCCGAAGAGTCCGGTCAGGACGTCACGGATCTTGGCGTTGCCGGCCCATTCATGGTCGGCCATGTCCCGGATGATCTCGTGGCGGATGGTCGCCCGGGGGTCGAGCGAGTCGTGCTGGGTGAGGACGCCCATGCGCAGGCCGCCGGACTGGGTGACCCGGCCGGTGTCGGGCTCCTCCAGCTTGGCGAGCATCCGGATGAGGGTGGTCTTGCCGTCGCCGTTGCGGCCGACCACGCCGATCCGGTCGCCCTCGGACACGCCGAGGGAGATGCCGTCCAGCAGGGTACGTGTGCCGTACACCTTGCTGACTGCCTCGACATTGACCAGATTGACGGCCATCAGACGCGCTCCAGGGAAAGGGTGTGGATCAGCCCCTCAGCCTAACCCTCCGGGCCGGGGCTGACCGTTCCACCAGGTACCAGCCGCCCAGTGCCATCGCGATCGCGGCCGGCGCGGTGACGGGCAGGGCGATCAGCGTGGCGCTGTGCCCGTCGAGCAGACCGCCGAGGCCGGTCATGGACAGGCCCAGGATCCCGAGCAGGCACAGGGTGATCCCGAGGGCCGCGACGGGGCCGCCGGTGCGCCGGGCGGGAGCGGGCGCGGTGGGGGCGGGCGCGGTGGGGGCGGCCTGGGTCGGCCGGGGCGCCTCGAAGCGGCGGAACAGGGCGACGAGGAGGGCCGTCAGCGCGCCCGCGGCCAGGATCCGTACCGGGACCTGCGCCCACCAGGCCGCCGTGGCGGGGGCCGGCAGGTCGAGGCCGAGGGCCAGCTGGACCCCGTACACGCCGAGCATGGCGGTCAGGTGCCACAGGAAGGCGGTCATGGCGAGGCCGTTGGCCGCGACGACCCCGCGCCAGACGCGCGGACGGCGCAGCCACGCGGCGGCGGGCCCGGCCGCCAGCTGGACGGCGCCCACGAGCCACAGGCCGTGGCAGAGCAGGGCCAGGGTGGGCGGGGCCATGTTGGACACCTTCTCGCCGGGCATCCCCACCATGGACAGCGGGTACGGGCCGTACGCCACCAGCAGGGCGGCCGCGGCGAGGCCGGCGGCGGCGAGGACGGCGGGCCTGCGGATCCGGCCGTCGGCGCGCAGGAAGCCGAGCTGATGGACGGCCAGCCAGACGAACGCGAAGTTCAGGAACTCCACGTACGGCACGCCGAACGCGAAGCGCAGTACGTCGACCAGCGCGGCCGCACCGGCCAGGGCCGCGAAGGCCGCCCAGCCGTGGCGCTCGTGCAGCTTCAGCAGCGGCGGGGTGAAGGCGACCATGGCCAGGTAGATCCCGATGAACCACAGCGGCTGGGTGACCACCCGCAGCGCGGCCCCGGTGAGCCGGCCGCCGCCCCGGCCGGCGAGCTGCACGGCGAGCGCGGCCGCGGCCCACACCAGGACGAAGACGAGGGTGGGGCGCAGCAGCCGCTGGAGCCGGGCCCGGAGGAAGGCGGCGTAGACGGGTCCGTCGGCGCGGCGGGCCAGGGAGCGGTAGGACAGGGCGTGCGAGAACCCGCCGACGAAGAAGAAGACGGGCATGATCTGCAGCCCCCAGGTGAGCACCTGGAGGGCGGGCACGAGGGCGAGCAGATTCCCTATGCCGTCCGCGCTGACGGCGGCCATCAGCCAGTGCCCGCCGATGACGGTGCCGAGCGAGGCGACGCGCAGCAGGTCGACGTACCGGTCGCGGTCGGCGGGTGTGGCCTCGGCCAGGTCCCGTGCGGTGGCTGTCATGGGCCCACGGTCGCCCCTGCCGGGCGTCTCCCGACAGGGCGCGGATACTCAACCCGTGCCTGAGTACGGCCCCGGGCTCCGCCCCGCTGTTCCAGCCTCGCCGGCGTGTGAGGCGCGGGGGTCCG